>JAYTCQ010000375.1:0-8945 GCA_043736395.1 Blastocatellia bacterium
GCTTGGGCGACGATTTTTACGGCGTTGCGCTTCCGCATCAGGAACCATCATAATCAAAACTAATAACGCGATTATTCCACTGACAGAGATAATCCTGAGCCACTTTTTACTTATCACATTAATCTTATTTAATTTTTCCATAATTTCTTACCCTTGTATGAATATAACAAACATACTAGTGCAAGCTTTGTGCCAACGTCTCAATTCAGGTTAGATAATTCTAAATTGCAATAATAAAAGACTTAAAGGTAAATTCTGAATTTACTAAATTTAATAACAATAATTTCGTATGTAAAAGATACAGTACGAAAGTATAGATTGATCTCAAAACAGACAAATATTTTTTTAACATCATTGCTGGAAAATTGAATTAAAAGAAGTGAATAGGTATCGTACACTGTGGCTGTCTCAGGCAGTCTAAATTTCACTTAAAGACGCGATAAATTTATGTATAAAATTGGTATTGATCTGGGCGGCACTAAGATCGCAGGTACAATTCTTGATGACGAGGGAAAAGAAATTTTTTTAGAAATGGAACGTCCCCGCCGCCATACTGAACAAGAAAAAGGGTATGCGAATATTGTCGAAAAAATCACCTCACTTTATGAGGAACTGAAATCGCAAATTGGCACGGATAATCATTCATTTGGAATCTGTACGCCCGGCGCTATTTCAAGGAAAACAGGATTGCTGAAAAATTCGAATACAGTTTGCCTGAATGGTTCGCCGCTACAACAAGACCTAAGCCGAAAAATTGGCAGAGAAGTTGCCATCGAAAATGATGCGAACTGTTTTGCGATGGCGGAGGCAAAAGAATATCTCGGCAAAGTTGTCTTCGGCGTCATCATGGGAACCGGATGCGGCGGTGGAATTGTCGTCAATAATCAGGTGATTTCAGGGCTGCAATCTATTGGCGGCGAATGGGGGCATCATACAATTTACCCGAAAGACGGGCCGTATTGCTATTGTGGGAAACGTGGTTGTATCGAAACTTTGATTTCCGGTGGCGGCTTAAAAAATCGCTTTTTTGAAAAATTTCGCGTCCCACTGGAAGTGCATCAAATTTTTGAATTAGCGAAGAAAGGTGATAACTACGCGACGGAATTTGTGGATGAATTTTATGACAATTTTGGGATCGCGCTCAGCAATTTAATTTCTATCCTTGATCCAGATGTCGTAGTTCTGGGTGGCGGTCTTTCCAATGTTGAGGATCTATATACCATTGGCCGTGATCGCGTCCGCAAATATATTTTCAGCGATGAGTTGGAGACTCCGATTGTAAAAAACAAATACGGCGATTCGGCAGGCGTCATTGGTGCGGCGTTAATTGGGAGGTAAAGCTTGGAAGTTAAAAAAAGGTGGTCAAGCATGCTTATATTTTTTCTTTTGATCTTGATTGGCTGCAACTCGGCGCAGCCACTGGAATTAGCCAACCGTTTACCGACGCACTCGCCTACGCCATCACAATCAATTCCGGCAAAGCCCGCGAAGGTAAAAGATTACAAAACAATTCATGTCATTGTCGCCCTCTGCGATAAGAAATATCAGGGGATTGTGCCAGTCCCTGCGAGAATTGGTAACGGAGACGATCCGGCAAATAATTTATATTGGGGCGCAGCGTATGGAGTAAAAAGTTTTTTCAAAAAATCGAATGAATGGACGCTCGTCACCAACCATGAAAATCCTAAATTTCCGATTCTAGAGAGACTGATTTTTAAACATAAAACGCAGGCAGTTTATTTAATTGCAGACGCTTATCAAGGCAAAGAAATCAAACAAAGCATAATTGATTTTTTTGATTTTTCGGCGGGAAAGAAAACTGAAGTTCTCAAAGCAATAGTTAACGCTAAATCTTACTCGATTGATATCGGAGGCAATGCCGATCTGATCGCGTACGTCGGACACGATGGTTTGATGGATTTTTCGCTGGAAAAATTTTCAGCGAAAACTGATGAAGCGAAGCGCGAAACTATTATGCTGGCCTGCATCAGCAAGCAATTTTTTGCGGAGCCGCTGAAAGCTTCAGGTGCGCGGCCACTACTTTGGACAACTGGACTAATGGCTCCGGAAGCGTATGTTTTAAAGGCTGCCATTGATGGTTGGTTGGCAAGAGAATCTGATACACAAATCAGGTCTCGGGCGGCGGAAGCCTACAACAAATATCAGAAATGCGGGATTCGGGCGGCTACCAAGTTATTCGCAACCGGATGGTAAGTCGAAAAACTATTCCGGAATAAAGCGCGGTAAATCCTTCCGCAAAGCTTCGATAAACGAAAGCGCATCAGCCCTGGATTTTTTTTCGATCTCAGGGTTTTCACTGGAATCAACCATCACACGAACTAATGCCGCGTCCGTCCGGTTCTTGGTGAAAGCATCCTGTACTCCGCGCAATTTATCCATATATTCACTTGCTTCTGTTCGCCCTCGCCCTTGATACCAGTAATACGTCAGCATTCGAAAACTCTCTTTGGCAATCGTGAAATCATTGATCGCGGCGGCCTCGTTTGGTAATTGAACCTGCCCGCGAGTCGTAATTTCCCAGCCGGAACCGGGCAAACAATTTTGCGGAGAATGGAAAGTCTTGCCGCTGCGTTGTGAAAAATAATAAGCGATAAAGAGATACACGGGACGCCCTTCAGCATTGATGTAAGTACGCTGAATATAATCATCAGGCTTTAGCAATTCCAAGGTCTGATCATCCAAAACCTGTTCATTAGCCTTGCTCCACGTTCCAAGTTGATCTGGAAATTTATCAAAGCTTTCTCGTTCCGGTCGGGTCTCACGTTCACGCGCCTGAGTGAGGAAAGTTGTATACGCAGCCGTCGCCAGCAAAAAAATAAGCATTGTCACAAAACGGATTTTGGGATTCATTTTCTACCTCCAATTCTCTGGTAAAAATCTTGATACTGAGCGCAGACCTTGAGCTACGACTAAGAGCATCACCATCGCGACAATAAAAATCAGCCAACCGGAAAATGCATGCTGAAAACCTTGGGCAGCCTCTTCGCCGCGATAATGCGCCATGACTCCAGTAATTGTCACGCGAGCTGCATTCGTGAAAATTGCAATTGGAATGACCGAAGCAACTAACAGAATCCTGCGCCACCAGCGCGGCTCAGTGAAATATGCGTAGGTCACGGCTAAAGTTGCGAGCGACATCAGCGAACGGATACCGCTACAAGCTTCGACGACTTCCAATTTCATCTGTGCCAGTTCAATGACGTTGCCATTGCGAAAGGCTGGAATATCCAACCAATTGATCACCGTAGCCGCATAATCTGAGGCAAGTAACTGTAGCGGAAATGAGATGCGCGTAAAAATAATAGCTGGAATCGGGATCGCTAACAGCAATAAAACTAATGGAAAAGAAAGATGCTTGAGCCAATTGAATCCGGCGAAATAGAGAATCAAACTGATCAATGCACCGACCAGGGAAATTCGCGTACTAAATAATTCAGCGCCTAACGTTCCTCCCCATAACATGATGACAGCGGTAATCATCCCGATCCACCCGATTACGAGTAAGGGCTTCAATGCCAGATTTTCGAAGCGCTCACGATTTTGCCAGATTGCATAACCGCCGATGAACGGCACCAGTAATCCATGTGAATAATTTTCATCAACATACCAATCAGAAACGAGTTTTCGCAAGACATCAAAATACAACCAACCCAGCGCGAGCGTCATGACAGAAACTCTAATTAGAGTACTTTGACCGATGCTAATTTCTCCCAATTTAATTTCTTGCACTCAAACCTCTCATTAATCGTCAGGAGTCGTAAGGATTTACACTTTATGTCACCGAAAATTTACAATTAATGTCATTTTCACCAATATTAAAGCTTAAAACAAACCGAATTTTCACGTATTTAATAACAAAATCATAGTTTTAAAATTAATCTCTTTTGCGTTAATACAGTTATTTCCTGTTACTTGCAACTACACTTTTTTTATCACGAAGCAATGCTAATTAGTTTGTGATCATGTTGGCACGAGAATTGTAACTCTAATTGACGTGTGTGAGATTGAATATGCAAATTATTTCGGTCAGCATATCTCGTAAGGGCTATGCTGACCTTTTTTCTCTCAAACACCAAACTTTAGCAGACTACGGGGATTCTTTAAGTAACACTGCGAACATTGTAGGTGTAATTCCCCTTAGGAATCAATCTAGATTTTTGTAATTTTTAGTCATGACGGAAAAACTTTGAGTGGCGAACAGCCTTGTGCTTTTCGTTGATTCAAAGTTTGCAATCGTCTGAGGCGACATCATTACTAACGGGGCAGTAATGATGTCGTATTCCTCACTTAACGGGAATCAACCCGTAGCGTATCATCATTGCCCTGCACTCAAAAAGTTCCACCGACAAAGGCTACCTCGCAGTAATGCGATGGACGCAAAGTTCAAATCTTCAGTCTATTTCAAATGATGCGATGTCCTGGAGATAGTTGAATTACCGAAGTGGATAAATTTCAGATGACGACGATCCATGCAGATTGCCGCATTCGAAAAAGCAAATAACATACTACCGACAGAGCGAAGCCTACCAGGATTTTTTCCTTCGTCCGCATTCGCCGCAAAATCAAAGCAGTAAAATTATTCTACACAATAACTATTATCCGTTTATCTTCGACTGCTTTTGATTGATTTGATCGTACTAATTTAGTTCGTGTGCTTATCTTTTCAGCCTTGAGATGCTGAGCCACACCGCACGTATGTTTGCAACGTCTGCTTAACCAGCCTTTGGCGATCGGAGCTTTTCAATCATTTGAAAAGCTATGACCAGCCAAACTACTACTCGGTTTTTTCTCGCATTCATCACAGTCTGCTTAATTTTCCCAATATCGGCTCACGCTCAAAGAAATGCCCTGCAAGTTCCGATCAAAGTATCTCAAGCCGAATTGCCCATCACCATGGGAGTTCCTCTCAGCGAAGCTACTGCCGTTTTTTCAACAACGAATCTAACGCTGCTGAATCCCGCTGGCGTCGCTATTCCGATGCAGAGCCGCGTGATGGCTCGTTGGCGTGGGGCTTCAGACGATCCGACCAAGCCAATTAAATGGGTGCTTCTCGATTTTGCTCCCACTAGCCTGGGCAATTATAGCCTGACGAATTCCGGTGGCAGTAATGCCGTCGTGAATCCAATTCAAGTGAATCCCGATGCAAGCAAAATTCAAGTCAAGACGCCGCAACTCCAGCTGATTTTTTCTCGTAGTGGAAAGAATTTAATTTCCAGTTTTCAGCTCAACGGCACTGAACAATTATCCGCTCCCTTCACGCTTCAATCATCCTTTCCGCAGGCTGGCGTCGTAGTGGCTCTGCCAGCTTCCGCTGATTCCCTCTTAGTAAATTCGACAGAATTTTTGTCAGTTGGAAATCAGGTGCGATTCGAACATTCTGCGACCTTGCGCTACCCGCACGAAAAAGGGATGGCGCTGCTTTTCAGCCTGGATACATCGCTCCTTGGCAATCATCGGTACATGCTGGATGAAGGCACTCCGCAGCAGGAAGAAGTCCTCACAACGCAGGCCGAGGACGGATTACTGAGACTGCAATCTCCTTTGCGATTTGATCATGGAGCAGGCGCCAGGCTGCGCGATCTCAGTGCAGAACTTGAAATTGCCACAATCAAATCTATCACCGGAACAACGGTGACGTTCACAGAACCGCTCAAGCAACAACACGTCATGGGCGACATTTTTAATGTTGTCAATTCAACCACTGTTCCGGCTTCTGCCAAAATTGAAAGCGCAGTCATTGAAGAATCCAATGCCCTGCGCGTGGTAGTCAAACAGCAAGGTCATTTTGTTTTCAGCCCTATCGTCGGCACTGAAAAAATTGCCGCGCCAACTTTTAATTTCACGTTGCGATATTACATTTATCACAATCAACCATTCATCCGCGTCAGCGTTCGAATGATGAACGAAGGCACTTACGGCATTGGTTCTCAACGCTTGCAGACCGGATACGCGCAACATGTTTTGCTCAAAAATTTATCGGCAATTTTCCCAACGGTGAGCGCTGGTGTCGGCAATGATGCGGTCTTCACTTCTGCCGAAGCCACGTCCCGCATCGCAGCTCAAAAAGACAGCGCAGAAATGAAAGCCGGAGCCGTCAGCCTCTCAGTCCCAGAATTTGCGGCGAATTATCCAAAAGTTCTAACTGGAAAAAACTCGGGACTGGCCTTCGATGTCTTACCTGCGACCAATGAAATCTATCAATTCGACGGAGCGCGCGCGAAGACGACAGATTTTTATTTTGGAGCAAATGCCGCAAAAGGTTTGGAGATGAATCATTCCCTGCGCGCCGCAGTTGATCCCGCCTACCTCGCACGCACCGGAGCGATTCGCCCGATGATGGTTGAAAAGCGTGACTGGAATGCGCAGTTCGCCGCCGATCCCGAACTGGCCGAAGCCGCGACTCGCTCTGAAAAATATTTTGCTGTCGGCTACGCAGTAGAAGCGAGCGACGCAAATTCTCGCACGCCCGCCCAATCAATTTCAGAATATCGTTTGCGAAATGAACAAGGCAATCATTTTGGATGGCGCAATTTTGGCGACCTGGCGTGGGGTGACGGATACGCAAATGTTCATTACGATTTGCCGTTCGTTTTGCTGCGTGAATTCCTGCGCACTGGTGATGCCCGCGCCTTTCACATTGGCAGCCAGATGGCACGTTACCGCAGCGATTGGGGACATTATCACTCGGACGATTATCTGGATAACGAACATACTTACAATATGCGCGGGATAGCTTTTTACGAGAAAGGCGATCACGGCACCGTTTACATGCCACAAACCACCCACAACTGGATCGAAGGATTATGGCTGGAATGGGCCTTGACCGGAGATGAATCCGTGCACGAAGCCGCCCTCGAAGGCAGCGAAGCCCTAACGCGAATGGTATCTTCGCAGATCGTTATTAACAATGCGATTGGCTGGAACGAGTCACGATGGCTCGGCTGGCCCGCGCTTGGATTAACCGTCGCGTGGCGTTACACCGGAGATAATCGCTACCTCGAAGGCAGCCGCAAAGCTGTCTACACACTGATGCAAACGGAAGAAGCAGCTGGGAAAAAAGGCTGGGTCATTCCTGAATCTTCGGGCATCGGCCAAGTTGCTCAACCCTTTATGTGGGGCGGTTATTCTCAGCTCGGAGTCATCGAATTTTGGCGCGAAACTGGGGACAATCGGGTCGCGGAGTTCATTGTTCGGGTCGCTGATTGGTTGATTGGAAATACTGGTTCAGCACCGGCTCTTAGAGGTGGAAGAAATCTTGGCGGAAACCTATACGAACCCATCGGAGCTGATCTTTTCTGGTCACCGACCAAGCCGCCCGCCTCACAAGTAACGGAGCTGGCGATGATCAGTTTGCCAACGCTGGTCGAGGCTTCGCATATTACGAATCGTGCTGACCTGCGCAGCTTCGCGCGTCATCTTTTCCGTGATGTCGTTTTCTATCGCGACTTTCCAGAGGGAAGTCCGGTAGATTTCGCCAGTCGTTCAGCCGTTAACTTCAGGTCAGTTTTATTTGGTGGCTCCTCACCGAAAGTGTATGGACAGACCGGATTAGCTTTATCAGAATTCTTACCGGAAATTGCCGGGACCTCCATCGTTCCACGCCGCACAGTAGCCATCGAAAATAACCCGCTTTACGATGGAGCCTCTTCACGAATTGCGCATGTCGGACAGGCTTTGCATCTCGCTTTAAAATCCTTCGACCCGAACGCCAAGCCGATGAACATTGGCGTTTCGGGACTTCCGGAAAATGCTACGTATAATCCAACCACGAATGAAATCGTCTTCACTCCTTCTGCATCGCAAGCCGGTCAGATGTTCCAATTCCAGATTGGAGGAGGCAATGCATTTGGCAGCTATAACGGTCGCATTGACGTCGTCGTGCTTTCTGAAATAACCCAAATTCGACTTCTCACTCCTGCCGATGGCGATCATCTGATGCCTGGGAAAACGACCATGATTAAGTGGGAAGCCACCTCTCAAACTACGATCACAAAATATGAAATCAAGCTCTCGACAGATGGCGGAAAAACCTATTCGACAGTGCTTTCAGAAGTCCCTGCAACCACGAATCAATACGAATGGAATATTCCTGAATCGTACAAAGATTTGAAGGGCACTGCCATCAGAATCATGATTGTAGCCGTTGAAGCTAACAGCCAAACCGCTATCGCCTTCTCTGCGCGAGATTTACTAATCTCTGGAAATTTAGCCGTCGTTTCCGCTGCGAATTATCAAGCGAATTTCGCTCCCGGAGCCTTATGCAGCGGCTTCGGCACTTCACTCGTAGTCATCCCGCCCAACGCTGAATCTTCGACTTCGCTCTATCAAAAAAATGGCACGACCGCGGAAATCGTCGACAGCGCCGGACAGTATCACCGCGTGGCGTTATTGTTCGCCGGAAAAGCCAACGGCTACGATCAAATCAATTTTTATCTGCCAGAAGAAATCGCCCCCGGAGCCGCCACGATAAGCGTCTATTCTTCCACCGGCGAAGTTTCACAAAGCGTCCTCAACATTCAACCAACCGCTCCCGCAATTTTTACAATTGAACAAAATGGCAAAGGCGACGCCGCTGTCGTAACGACAAATGACTCCATCAATTTCGATTTGGGATTTGCGAAACAGGATGCGACGAAGGATGTTTACGTCTCACTTTTCGGAACCGGCTGGAGATTTGCAAATCAAGCGCAAGGTGGAAAAGCTTTGATGAACGGAACACCATTAATCAACGCCAATGTCATTGTAGAATTAAACGGAAAACCCGTCGAAGTATTGTATGCCGGAGCACAACCTGAGTATCTCGGACTCGATCAAATCAATATCAAATTACCGAAAGATTTAGTCGCTGGAGCCTATCCACTTACGATAAAATTCGGAGATCAAACCAGTAATCAAGTGATGCTTAGAATAAAATAAGTTCATGA
>JAYTCQ010000376.1:0-6144 GCA_043736395.1 Blastocatellia bacterium
CAGGATCAAAACCATTCCGCTGAAGAACGCGATCTGCCGGGCGCGAAAATCTCCGACCAGCGGTTTGAGCCATATTTCACGGGCTGTGCCGTGCAACGATTCCGCTAAAATGATGACGCACCACACTGCGAACCCCCGGCGCAAGTAATGCTGCGGCTGAGTGTTCATTGTTCTTTGACTCCGTTTTGAGATGAACCCAGTAATTACGTCAGACCGCGCACGGCCAGGTATGACAGGACGCCGGTAACAGCGGCGGCAGGAATCAGAGCCAGTGGCTTTCTGATCGGGCGATAGTGCGTGCTGCCATTGGCGATTTCGATGTAACCTGCCAGGTTGATCATTACGCCGCCACCACCACCGGAGCCTTCCTGTTTTTCGGTTATCCCGCTACCACCGCCAAAACCATAGCGGGCTTTCGCAACCGGAATAACCGTGATTCCATTGCGCTCTACCGGCTGCGCAAAAATGTGCTTCGCATCGGTTTCATCACTGAGCGTTGCTGCTAAGCGAGCGACAAATTCCTCTTGCGGCAATTTTTCTTTTGGCTGTTTGGCAAACATAAATATCCCTCCTTCTGTATGAACAAAATTAAATCTGCAATATTTTTTTTAGTAGGACACAGGAAAAGGTTGCAAGTAGGATGCCTAAAACGAATGGCTACGATTTAGCAGGAAAAAAGAAGTTTCATTACGTAAATTGAGCGATCTTCCCCAGCCCCGCTGCGTAAAATCAACCAGTACAAGCGCGAAGCGCGAGGATGCTTGCGCGTGAATATTGGAATAAGTGAACATCAGATGGGGAATTTCAACGAGTGGATGCGCTCAGCTTTTTCTTTGATGCTGAGATTTGTTTTCAGTTACTTTTTTACTGTGCCAATGTGGATGCCAAATCCATTAACGATAAATCCAGCGCCTTCTCATTCTTCACGACCTCAGACAGAGGCGTCGTCGCAATTGATCCATTTAATGAGCCAACAAGAACTCCAAAATCTCCGTACGATAAGCATTCCACTGCCTTTGCTCCTAGTCGCGTTCCAAGCATTCGATCAAATAAGCCGGGAGTGCCGCCGCGCTGGACGTGACCAAGTTTGGTCGTGCGGAGATCAAACCCCAGGCGTTCACGATGAACCTTAAAATATTCAGCTAAAGCTTCGGCGTTATATTTGGCACCTTCCGCAACCACGACGATAGCGTGCGGCTTGCCTCGTTCATACGACAGACGAATATCTTCAGCAATAATTTCCGGATCAATATCTATTTCGGGAATGACGATAGATTCGGCACCGCCCGCGATCCCCGTCATCATCGCGAGGTAGCCACAATTCCTTCCCATGGTTTCAACCAGAAAAGCGCGCTGATGTGATGAAGCTGTAACCTTTAATCGGTCAATCGCTTCAAGGGCAATGTTGAGCGCAGTGTCTACGCCGATTGTGATGTCAGAGCCATAAAGATCATTATCAATGGTTGAGGCGATCCCAATGACAGGAAAATCCATCTGCGATAATGCGTACGATCCTTGCTGTGAACCATTGCCGCTAATGATAATTAACGCGTCAATGTTTCGTTCACTAAGCTGACGTCGCGCGATGTTTTGGCCGTCTTCCGTTTTCATTTCAGGGGAACGTGTACTCCCCAACATCGTGCCGCCCCGTTGGATAATTCCCCCAACATCACGATTCCCCAAAGTCACGAAATCTCCGCCGATCAGACCAATAAAACCGTTCCGCACACCATAAACTTCCCAGCCCTGCGCCACACCCGTTCGCACAACTGCGCGTAACGCGGCGTTCATTCCCGCGGCATCGCCACCACTGGTTAAGACAGCCATTCGTTTCATGAAAATCTCCTTAGGTTTCAATTCATTATGTAACTGTCCCCGCGAACGACTGACAAGGACTTGAGATTGATATTTTTAGGCGCGTTGTCTTTCAACTCAGAATCACAAATTCGGTGCATTACGTCAGGATAATTAACGTTAGTATTTATTTCCAAAACATCAACAGTAGAGTTCCGGCAACAAGCACAATTCCATAATAAATTGTGACACGAATCAGAAGCTGCCGATGCCCCCAGAACGCAATGATTCCTGCCTTAAAAACCAGATTCGACATCGCGGCAATAATAATAATGCGCCATCCTTCTGTCCCGCTTAGACGGCCTTCTTTCACTAAACGTGCAGTCGAAAGAGTGATCGCGTCCACATCCGTTAAGCCGGAAATTGCGGCGACAGCATATAATCCCTGATTTCCAAATCGTACTTTGACAGCCGCGACGACGAACAGCACAACGGCATACACCAAACCAAAAACCAGAGCGGATTTTAATTCTGTCGGGTTTTCCTGCTCTGGCATCGAGCTTTGTTCACTGCGGTTTCGCAGCCACAAAATCATTGAAGCAATCGCTAACAACGACAGCATAATCGTCAAAGGTGGTGCAGCGAATGCAAGGAAGGATGGCGCGACAGTTGCAATCTCAAGCTGAAGCCTGACAAACACCACCGCCGAGGCAATCATTACTACAATTGCCGCCATTCCGGCATTGTCTGGAATGGCTGCCGTGCGCTTGGCATAGCTGATGGTGGTTGCCGTACTCGAAATAACTCCGCCCAGCATGCCGCCCAACACGATGCCTGCGCGTTGCCCGAAAAATTTATAGATGATGTAACCGCCGAGGCTGATACCGGCAATCAAGACAATCATGAACCAGATATTTCTCGGATTAAGAACCGCATAAGGACCGTAAGTTTTATCTGGTAGAACAGGTAAAATGACGAGCGAGAGTAACGCCAACTGCATGATTGCTTTCAGATCATTTTCACCCAGTTTCGCCACTATCCCATGCAACTGCCCTTTGAAGTGCAACAGAACTGCGACGCCTCCACCAATGGCGATGGCTACTCCACGATGTCCTACAACCAGATAGGCTCCGACGGCAAACATTAAAAGCAGTGCTGTTTCGGTAGTTAGTCCAGGCTCCGGTCTGCCGCTCTTTTCTTCTTCCCATTTGCCGATAAAAATTAACGCGGCTAATCCAATGATTCCTGCCGCGACGACCCAGCCACCAAGTGATTGCGAGAGGAAGCAACAGACCGTTCCGAAGATTGTGACGAGCGGAAACGTGCGGACACCTGCCAGAGGTGAAGACATACTTTCACGCTGTAAGCCAACCAATAATCCCAGCCCAAGTGCGATGCCTAGTTGCTGGAATAATAAAGAAATTTCCATTGAAATTTACGAATGGGTTTTATCTGAGCGATTGAACAGGGCTACTATTTTTTCACGAAAATTTTATTTGTCACGCCGCGTATTCCTGACAAATCCCGCACAGTTTTTTCCGCATTCAATTTTTGTTTTTCTTCGGCCACTTTGCCTTCCAACGTCAGCCAGCCATCATCTACGACAATGCTGATCATTTGGGCATTTAATCCATGTTCACTTTCCAGCGCGTGTAAAATTGTCTTGGCAAGATCGGTGTCGGTCAGGATCGTAAATGGTTTAATTTCCAGCTCATTGGCAAGTCCTCGAACGCCGCTGACCTGCATCGCGATGGTTTCTGCGAGTTGCTTTTCTGTTTCGGTATCGACATAGCCACTCAATGTAATCACACTTTCTGACGCTGTTACGCCTATTTCCGAAGCTCCGATTTGCGCTTCCTGCGCCAACCTCTCAATGACTTTATCGCGGAGCTTTTCATCTTCATTCTCTTCCGGTTCTGCCTGCATTTTACTTTCCTGCATAGTCACCTCTTATAGAAGTTTACAAATGCGTGCGATCTGTAGAGTAGGTTCTCAACCTGCCCGCTTGTATTGATTCGGGCAGGTTGAGAACCTACCCTATAATTTCTCGCCGCATCAATCTGAAATTCGCTCTAGGGTTGCAAATAGTATTTGAACCAATGTGCCGCTCTCTGTGCAACCGCTTCCAGAGTACCCGGTTCTTCAAACAGATGAGTTGCGCCGGGGATGATCGCAAGTTCTTTCTGACAATTTAACTTCTCTAACGCTTCTTCGTTCAATCTAAGAACTTCTTCATCGCGACCACCGACGATCAGGAGTGTCGGAGCCTGAACGCGAGTTAATGCGGCACCGGCCAAATCAGGCCGGCCTCCCCTTGAAACTACGGCGGTAACGGTGTCGCCTAATTCTGCGGCAGCCACCAGTGCCGCAGCGCCACCCGTGCTGGCACCAAAATAACCAACTTTCAAATCTTTCAATTCAGGTTGGCTCTTCACCCAACGCGTCGCATCAACCAGACGCTGCGCTAACAATGGAATATCAAAGCGCAGTTGATGAGTGCGCGCATCAATGACCTCTTCTTCGACCTCTTCTTCAGGCGTTAGCAAATCAAACAGAAGTATCCCTAAATTTTCGTCATTGATGACCTGCGCAACAGTCTGATTTCGTGAACTGAAGCGGCTGCTACCACTGCCGTGCGCAAAGATCACAATCCCTGTCGCTCGGCGTGGAAGGCTCAGATCACCTTGAAGATTGATCGACCCCGCCGCGATCAAAACCTCTGTTGTTGTAGTTGCTGACTTGTGCATGAAAATCTCAAATTAAGTCGCTTTGTGTCGAACGATTTCAACGGAGCAGGGCGCGTGACTCACGACCGCGTGAGAAACTGAACCCATCAAAAAACGTCCCAGCACGCCATGTCCGTGTGATCCCATTACAATTAAATCTGCCGACCATTCTTCGGCTTCATCAAGAATCACTGCCTTAGGATTTCCTTCCATTACCCTGGCAGTAATGAGCAATGCTTTGGTTCCAATTCCTTCTCTCAAAACAGCTGTCGCTTTTTCAATCACAGCCTGTGCGCGTTTGTGTTGCGCATCCAGTAGCTCTCTATACTTCGCTGCGACTACTAAAAACGGATCAGGTGTATTCGGAATCATCAGCTTCGCAACGCTGAACACTTTTATTTCTGTATTCGCAGGCCACGGACGATTTGCGACTTCGTTAACCGCCTCATCACTGCATTCAGAACCATCAACTGCCAATAGAATTTTCATTTCAAGTATTTCCCTTAGAAAAAAATTTGCTATTCACGATGCACTGAAGCAAGCGGTATGCCGTGGCTTAAATTCAATGAAATTACTGAGACTTGAAAGAAGTGGGGAATTTTAGGTGTATTAATGTGGAAAACTACGCAGTGAGTCGGCTTCTGCGATGCTTGCAACAGTGATTAGTTTCTCGACCAGTAAGCCTTAAAAGTTAAATAGACGCCGACAGCCAGAATGCCCATCGTCGGTGCGATAAAAGCGGAACCGAAGCTTTGCACACCTTTAAGAAAAAGTTCCGGGGCGAACATCCGAAACGATCCGAGAAACATCAGAACCCAGCCCACAAGCGTTACCACTATTGGCCAGCCACGAACCCAAAGATTATGCGCACGCACAATGGCAAGCCCGGCAACAAACAATAAAGCTCCATTGAGATGAATAGTTGGCGCAATATTAGTAGCCCAAATGTGAGCGTTGATCGTCTCAGAGATGGTGATAACAACCAGTGAAGGCCCGATCAATCCTGCCAGATATTTTGAATTTGTGGTTGTCTGTCTTCGTTCTATGTCGTTCTCTGTCTGAATTTTCAGTTGAATCACAATAACTCCTATCTGATGTATTTTTTCGTGATTGAAATCCGATGGGGCAAATACTGTTCCACCCCGGTCGAAATAATCCCTTCAAAATGAGTGGGTAAGTAAGCTGTCAGAATTCGTAAAATTCCCTGATGTTGTGTAGTTTTGCTCACTTTCTGAGTCAAATTTCGCAACCTCCACCTGCCTGAGAAGCCAATCACCCGTGGCACAAGCTTTGCTTTTCTCTTTGACGAAGCCGCGTCGCTGAAATTTTGAGATAAGCGCAGTCAGGCTTCATCAGATACGTAACATTAAAATTATTTTTCAAAATGGAGGTAAATATTATGGCAAACAAAGCTGGTACCGCATTGGCTCCCATGCGCGGCTTACGTGATATGGCGAGCTTCGATCCTTTCCGGCAAATGCAGGAACGCTTCAATCGCGTTTTTGGCGAGAATGTAGATCTCTTCAAACTTAGGTTCAAGTAGTAAGTGCAACTTTGGTTAATTTTGCTAGTTCTTTGAAATAGACTTCGTAAGGCGTCTGATAGTCCAGAGTTTTGCGAGGAC
>JAYTCQ010000377.1:0-4274 GCA_043736395.1 Blastocatellia bacterium
CTTGAGCAGTTCTGCGTCTACGCCTTGCCGAATGTTTGCGCTGATTTCAGAAAGAGATTCCAAAAGACTGCGAGCACGAAATCGTTCGCTTACTTGCAGCGCAGTCCGATCAAGTTCTTTGGCAGGATTCAAGCGATGCATACGCATCAGCAAATCAATGTAAAACTCGTAAGCACTATGCTGGACGCCTGTAAAAGAAGCGCGCATTTGAATGTCTACCTGACCACGAACGGTCTCGATTTTGGCGATTGAATCTTCGATGTATTTGCGCGAGTTTTCCAGTTCGCCAAGTTCACGCGCAACGCGAGCCATGCCCTTCAGTACGGTTGCCTCAATGCGCTTGTCTCCCACTGCCTGAGAAGCGGTGAGCGCTTCGTTGTAAAATTGATTGGCAAGCACAAGGTCGCCTGATTGAGTATGAACACTGCCAATCTGTTCAAGTGTCAGTGCTTCAGATCTGCGGTCTTTTATCGTCCGTTGCAGGTCGAGAGCCTGCGAGAGATATGTAAGTGCCTGCTGTAATTCGCCACGTGAATTAAGGGCGACACCGATATTTTTAAGAGTTAGAGCTTCCCCACGGCGATCTCCTACTACACGACGTAGCGGGAGTGCTTGATTGTAATATTCCAGAGCCTTTGTCGTATCGCCAAGTGAGGCATGTGTATAACCAATGTAATAGAGAGTGTTGGCTTCTCCTCTAATATCCTTCGCTTTTTGCCTTAGTACAAGTGACTCTTCGAGATATTGCAGCGCTCGCTCCTGTTCGCCCATACTTGTATAGATATTGGCAATATTACTAAGGGTACTGGCAATTGTGGCAGGATCATTAAGTACTCTCCTAATCTTCAATGCCTGATTATAGTAATTCAGCGCCTTCAGTGTGTCTGACTGGCTATAGTAAATTGCGCCAATGTTATTAAGAACATCCCCTTGTAAGCTGCGATTGTTTAAGTCAGTTGCCATCGCGAGCGACTGCTCATAATATTCCAGTGCTTTCTGCGGTTCACCCAAAATGTCATACACGCCGCCGATATTGTTGAGCAAAGTCGTTTCATTGGCTTTGTCACCTTGTTTTTTGGCGAGGGAGTGAGCCTGTTCATAATATTCAAGTGCTTTCTGTAGCTCGCTTGAAATGTGATAAATAAAACCAGACATGTGGAAGCAAAATTGCTCAAAATTGCGATCACCTAAAGCCTGAAACATTAGCAATGCTTGCTCAAATTTTTCCAGCGCTTTTCGCTTAGATTCCATTTTCGGTTGCGAGAATAGCTGATCAGCGTCCCAATAAAGTCTTTCGGCAATAGCCTGATCTTGATCTCTCTGGGTGGGAAGGCGCAGTGCATCTATTTTTATTTCGTAGTTCCCGGCAGACTCGTTATTACCTAAACTGATTTCGATGCGATATTCTCCCGATGCTTCTGCAATCAGAGAAACTGGGACGTCTCCTTTACCCGCAGTATTTGTATTCGCCTTAAAGATTGGCTGACCATTGGGACTAATCAAAGTTGCAGTAACTTCTGCTCCTTGTTTCTCAACGATGGCACGAAAATACTGACCTGCGATGAGTGAGACACGATAAAGATGGGTTGTATCAGTTTCAATCTTCCGCTTTATCGGCACACCGACTTCGAGCTTTGTCACATCAGCATTCTTGGCAGCAGTAAGTTGTAGAATTGTGTTATGGACAGTGTTTGATGCGTACGCCTGCAAGCACATTGCAAACAAAGCAAGCAGGCTTATAAGGCACCAGGCTTTCCTTCGCCTCTGTTTGCAGGTAATTCGGTAATATCCAACTTGAAAAGCCATGACAATACCTCTTTAGATCTTAAGACAAAGAGTACCAGCGTGAATTCACTCAATTAGCGGATTTTAGTTGAATGCGCCTTCACGCCATATGCGCCGTAAGGCGCGGTACGGTACGAGGAGCGGTAGCGACTTGGTAACTCGTGGCATTTACCAAGTCGCTATCGCTCCTCGTACTGTACCGTTGGTTGCATTCAAGTGAAATCGGCTATCCGAATAATCAGCGCCTCATAAACCTAAGACAACTGAGACGCCGATTATCCATCAATAACTATGTCAAGCATTGCATTGAAGCCGATACAGACAACTAATAATCCTTGGTTGGTTCTGTTGCGCAAGTTGCTTCAGCCTCAGCTTCTTCTCCCTCAATTGGCTCACCAATTTCAGCAGTCCAGCTTGGCCCTGCACCAAATTCCACATCGTCCTCTTGGTGCGGATCATTGGGCGGGGCAACAGAACCAGGGCCAGAACCGCTCGCAGATATTGAACTGGCCTGCCTCCCGGTGAAGGTGTGGGTGTTGCCACACGAACATGGGACACGCGGCGTAGTGCCTGAATTCCCAACCCCAAAACCATTAAAAGCTGCGATGCCACCTGTTCCCGGTGTGCCGTCGAGGTGTGTAAAACTAATATTCCAATTCGCCATAATATTCTCCTTTTGAGTTGTAACCTCTACCTCAGGTTTTCGAATTACAAAAATTGATTCGTTTTCCTTATGTCGTGATCAGAAGTCAGAAACTTCTCGTCCGAAAATTACGCCACCGTGGTAACAAAACAATCTAAATGTCAGCACGACTTCCGTGCCGGATTGAACGACAATCAAAATGCCGTTTCAGGAAAGTTCAATTCCTTGAACGCAATCTAAGCACCGATTCCATTGCGAATTTTTCTCGCTACATCATGCCAAGCGGATTCACAACGGATTTTCCCTCAGAAAAAGAATAATAATTACAAAGTAAAAATGTAAGGGGGGGAGTCTGTAATTGAACGACAGAAAAATGTTACGCCAGTATGGATGGGAAGACAAGGGCGGGATCGGTGGTCGGTGGCTGGTGGTCAGTGGAAGACAATTTAATAATTCGAATTTCGAGAATTTCGCCGACCACCGACCACTGATCCCCGACCACCATCAACGATGCTTTAAATTCACTAGATCCGCTAAAATTTCGCTGCCCGTGGTGACGGTAGAATTCTCTTTTGAGTCGTCCATTGTAGACGTCGCTTTTGGTGCGTGCTGGGCGAGTAAGGCAAGGATTGCCGCGCGTTGTATCGCGTTTTTGATGTCAGGTTTCGCGTCAGTTTTGGCAGCTTCGATTTCGGCTACAGGTGTTGCAGCCCAGACGATCCAGAATTTTTCTGTACCTTCGTTTTCATCGAAGAG
Organism: Blastocatellia bacterium; assembly: GCA_043736395.1. Classification (GTDB taxonomy): domain Bacteria; phylum Acidobacteriota; class Blastocatellia; order RBC074; family RBC074; genus JAFDVL01. Next base: position 3,185 of record JAYTCQ010000377.1, read on the forward strand.
ATAGTTGTCCGTTTGAATGGGTTGATTGGCTGTGACTGCGGCGTTGAGCTGATTATTTTTGGGGGTGGGATAGAGCAGATTCAGGCTTTTCTCGCCGCCTTTGGTTAAGCCTTCGTTGAGCAGGTAGAGGTAGCCTGCTTGCGGGCTAACCAAATTAAATTTGAATTTCGTGCCGTTGGGAAACCAGTCATTGCCAGCGGATTGAACGGGGATTCCTTCTAATTTTCCGCCCTGCATTCGTTGAGCGGTCAACCACCATGTCAATTCGCGGACGGGTTTGGTTGCGAGAGTTGACGTTGCGAGATTTGAGGCCGCAGGTTTTGCAATAAATAAATACCAGCCACCAGCCCCGACAATCCCGGCAAGTGCTAATCCGATCAGCGTGGAACGAAGCGGCGATACCCGCGAACTACTGGCTGCGAGCTGATGATTGGCAGAAACCGCTACCGGGCTTTCACTGATTTTTCGAGGATTAGAGATCATTTCAGGTTGCGTAATTTGCGGAGTCGTCAGCTTTTCAGTGTCAGGCGAATTTTGAATAACAGTGGTTTCGGCTTCTCGGGTGAAATGCTTAATCTCTGAGGCAAATTCCTGCTGATGCCGTAGCTCCTTCAGTTCCATCCCAAATTCTCTGGCAGTCGCATAACGCTGCGAAGGGTCTTTGGCTAAAGATTTTGTGACAATCTTTCTGAGTTCTGACGGGAAATAATCAGGCAGCGGCGCTGGTTCACGTTCTAAAATTGACACCATCAGATCGGCTCGCGTTTGACCTGTGAAAGGCCGTGTTCCAACCGCCATTTCGTGCAGGAGAATGCCGAGGCTCCAGATGTCTGTGCGGTGATCAACTTTCTGTCCGCGCGCCTGTTCGGGAGACATATAGCTTGGCGTCCCCATAATCATTCCGGTTTGCGTGGTAGAGTCATCAGGGACGGAAGAAGCTTCGATTAATTTTGCCAATCCGAAATCTAAAACTTTCACGTAGCCATCAGGCCGCAGCATAATGTTTTCGGGCTTAATATCGCGATGAATAATTCCGGCTTCGTGCGCGGCAGTTAATGCGGCGGCAATTTGAAGGCAGATTTCCAGACTT
>JAYTCQ010000378.1:0-8159 GCA_043736395.1 Blastocatellia bacterium
TAGCGTAACCAGCCATGGTTGCGACAGCTTTTTTGCCGAAGCAAAAAAGCGAATCTATGGCATCACCGCAATACTGACTGGAGCTAAGCGATTTGCGAAGATATAGGGTCATCATCAGTTTTGTGAAAGTGTGAAAGATAAGCTTTTTTGCTTCGGCAAAAAAGCTGTCGCAACCATGGCTGGTTACGCTAAGGTTGAATTGCCTGTGGTTTAATGACGCGAAATTCACAGCCGGAATCCATTGGGTTCCAATCAACGGAAGCCCCAATTAAATTGGCTCTGGATCGAATATTCGCCATTCCGTGTCCAGTCGGATTTTCTTCTGATTGATCAAACCCGACACCATCATCGGTCAGCTCAATTTTTAAATCAGCTACGTTGATGGCAGAAATTGTCAGCGAAACTTTTTTAGCGTTGGCGTGTTTGCAAATATTGTTGATAGCTTCCTGGACGATACGATAAAGCTGAATCTGTTCGGTGTCGGACAGCTGCAATCGATCATCCAGATCATCAGGGCAACTAAAGTCGTAGACGAATTTTTCTTCGGCTGGCAGGTGCATCACCGCATCACTTAAAGCCCATTCCAGAGAAGGAATAAAGCCAATATTTTCCAGTACGGAAGGGCTGAGGTCTTCGCAGATATGCCGGACTTCGTTGGAGATTTCTTCGATTTTTTTGCGAATTTGCGCGGGAGTAGGATTTCCGTTTACTAATTTTTGAGCCGGAAGCTGATCGGTCATGACTAACAGGTGACGTAAATCTCCGAGCGTTTGATCGTGTAAGTCACGTGCGATTCGGCTGCGTTCGGCTTCGGTGGTCGTCGCCAAACGAATTCTGGTTTCTCGCAATTCATTATTGGTGACTTCGAGTTTTTCATTCGTTCGCTGCGTTCTTCGTTGTTGGAAAAATGCGTAGCCGCCTGCGCCGATGGCCAATATTAACAGGGCAGTCAGCAGGATCGTCGTCATCGAAGTGCCTTCCGGCGAAATCCAAATCTTCAATGAATACGGTTTGGAATAAATCAGATCGCGGCTGATGGCGCGGGCGGTGATCGTATAATTTCCCGGAGCCGCATCTTTCAATTCAAAAATTGGATCATTCGAAAATTTAGTAATTGGAGCGCCGGATTTTTCTTTGCTCAGCGTGTATTCATATTGAAATTGCGAAGGAAAAGTTTTGCTCCCCAGCCCTGTCACTTCAAGCAAATAATTTTTCTGACTGAACGGAAATCGCAACTCGGTGGAGAGGTAATCTCCGGCATACACCTGATCTGCGACGAGGCGACGCGGCTCAATAATTGGCGGAGAAAAATTCGGATGATGTTTGACTAAGCCTCGATTTGTTCCAATCCATACGGTTCCATCAGGGTTGGCGGCAGCGCAATACACTTGCTGCGAAGGGAAGCCTTGTTCTGTGTCAAAACGCGTGAAGACGCCGTCAACCGGATTAATTTTATATAGTCCCTTGTTGTGCGTTCCACAATAAATGATCGGATTTTTACCCGCACTGTCAGTGATCAGCGCAAGTGATTTGACCTCAACTTGTTTGAGAATTTCGGTGGTTTTTCCGTTTTGGATGCGCACTAAGGTATTATTTTTTTCGACAAAAATTTTATCTTCAAATTGTAAGACTGCCTCAGCCTTGTCGAAAAAAATCGGGTTGCCATCCGGCCCGATTAAAAAAGTTTTAGCGTCGCTGTTGGCTTTCAGATTTGAAATCGGAAACAGGGAATTATTCTCAATTCTAAAAATCCCGATCTCGTGCGCGAGAGCGTAAACATTGCCATTTGCTTCTCGCAAAGCGCGAATGCTGAGAGCTTCGCGCTTACTATTTTCAGGCTGAAAATCCAGTATGTTAAAATCTTCTTTTTCAGTTTTTTGAAATAATCCACTTTCACATCCGATGAAAACTTTTCCGTTAGTTGATTCAAGCAACGCATAAATCGCCTTGTTTCCGAAAGTCTCTATGCGCTCCCATCCGCCGAGTTCCAGCCTGGGATTTAATTTGAAAAGCCCGCGATTTGTGCCCGCATAACTAACTCCATTTTTCGTCGTCAACAATGATCGAATGAAGTTGCTTTGCCCGTCATTACTGAGCGTGGTAGCGCGAAAGCTTTCACGATCATAACGGCTGACACCGCGATCCGTGCCGAACCAGACGACATCTTCGTGATCTCTGAAAACAGAGAAAATCCGATTTGAGCGTAAGCCGCTTTTTGTATTTTCAAACGTCAGATGTTCAATTTCGCTGCCGTCCCGCCACAAAAATGCGCCGCTGGATTCAGTGCCGATCCACAAATCTTTTTCAGCACCGTAAAGCGCGTTCACTGAAGAAATCGCGCCGATGTTTTGTAATCCGGTCGTGCTTTCCTGATGAAGCCACAATCCATTTGTCCCTTTTGCTCCGCCCCAGATTTTCTGATTGTGGACGATCAATGAATTGACGAAATAGGGACGAGTCGGAGGCGGGGAAGCCTCGATAATTTGTTGATCTTTATAAACCAAACCACCGCGCCGATGTGATCCGATCCACCATTCCTGATGAAAATAGGCGAGAGATTTTAAAGCGACAGCTTCGTTCTCGATGCTAAGCATTTTCTGCGTTTGGCTGTCGATAATTGTGGCTTTGAGTTCACCTGAAAATTTGTCTCCCTGCCGTTTGACCGAAGCGTCAATCGGATGCAGCAGGATCAATTTTCCTTGCTCAGTTGCTAAGGCAATTTCGCTTTCCGGTGCTTCGGCAATGGCGTTGACTGACAAATTCGCTGACTCTTTGACGGGCCACAAACGATTGGCGATGAAGCGAACGACACCAAGATCAGTCCCTATCCACAGGCCTCCCGATGAATCACGAAAGAGAGAACGGATTTGCTGTGAAGGTAATTCTCCACGTCCATCCCCGGCGTTCCCGACGGGTTCCAGACGGCGACCATCATAACGAACCAGCCCATTATCCGTTCCGAACCACAAAGCGCCATTCGTATCTTCAGTGATGGCATTAACGCGATCTGAAGGCAATCCGTGAAAGAGCGTGACGGCTCCCCAGCGATGCAAATTCAGAGAAGCATCCGTGAGAATTTTCTCGGATAGTTGATCACTGATTTCGACGACTTTTTGTTTTGAATCGTCTTTAAAAGAAAAAACTGCCGAGGAAAGCAGCAAGGCCGCGAGGAGAAAAATAATGAATTTTGACAATGAAGAGAGGGGCACTTATTTTTCGGATGCAAATTTTTGACGATCTTTTTCCAGCCAGGCCGCAAGCGACGCGCTGGCTTTATCTAATTCATCCCGATTAATTAAGCCGCGTCGCAACGCTTCAAAATACGCGCTCGTGCGAATATTAAAAGCTAATTTATCGTACGTTTCGTTGTTCGTTCCCACTGCGCTGACCGGCATCAATTTTTCGTACAAAGTCGTCAGGCGACTCTCGACGCCGCGCAGACTGAGTTGGCACTTCCGCGCAATGGCCCAATTCGATAAACCAAGTGCAAGATAATATAAAGCCTCGGCTTCAAAGTCGGTCAGCAGTGGATGCGTGAAAGCGTCTTTAAAATTCGGATCAATCATGTCCGCGCCATCCTCCAGCACCGAAGCGATGAAGCGGAGCAGGCGACTTTCAGGATTATTTTTATCAATAAATCCGTAGGCCGGATGCGGTTCCAGGCTGCGAACTAACTTACGAATTTCATTGATATAAATTTCGTGCGGGAACTGCGTCCAGAAAATTACACGTGCTTCCGGGAAGCTTTTCCAGATCGCTTTCGCAGCTTTCACGCCGGAAAGATTCGGCATCTGAATGTCGAGGATGCAAAGCTTCGGACGATGTTCGAGCGCGAGTTTAATGACCGCTTCACCGTCTTCAACAGCGAGGATCGGAGCGTAAGCGGGAAATTCTCGTTCCAATAATACGCGCAGGTAATTTCGTTGGGCCAGGTTGTCCTCGGCGATGAGAATGGGCATATTTATTCTTGCAGAAGCCCACACGCAGTAAGGGCACCTTCACATCTAAAGTAGGTAATTAGAAGACCGCGAAAGTTCGAGTGGAGTACTGACGCCCTTACTGCATGCGGGCTTCTGCATTCGGACTATTAATCTTCGCTATGTTCATCACCGTCATAACTTAAAACTGTCACTTCATCTTCAATTTTCGTCTCGAGGTGAACGTCGCGTCCCCACAATTTGAATACGTGTTCCAGCACCTTGCGGGCGTATCGGACATCCAAATCTGAGCCTTCGTGACGATGGCGTAAAAATAATTCACGGTTCCGGTTGTAATCGCCATCAGCGACTTCGATGTAAGGATAACCAAAGTTCGTCATATTGGCTACGAGCTGATCGCGGACGCGCTCCCAGCGTTTATCGGTAATCGTCCAATCTTCTTCATCAATCAGCTCAACGACGTAAAGATCAAGCTCTTCAACCAGCTCTTCGGTTAAATAATTTCGCAGGAAAGAAACATCGTTATCAACTTCGCGGACTTCAAATAATTTCGCTGTTCCCTGATTCGGGAGTCGTCCCATTTTTTCAATTTCTTCTTTGGTTGGATTGTTCCAGCGGCGCTCGATGTCTTCGTAAATTTTATAACCGAGATAATAGGGATTGAGCTGTCCGCGCTGTGGCGAAACTACCCCGGAATGAAGCTCGGCAAATTCGAGATGTTCTTCGGTTGGCAGGTCAAGTTCGCGCATGATAAGTGCATGGTATCGGCTGGCCCAGCCTTCATTCATGACCTTTGTCTGCATCTGCGGAACGAAATACAACATCTCGTCATGGATCATACTCATGATGTCGCGTTGCCACGGTTCCAGCGACGGCGAGTTGTGCAGGATGTACCAGACCAAATCTTTTTCAGGTAAGTCAGATGTTTCAGGATGTGATTTGTGATGATCGGTATTGACGTCGGCTCGTTCTTTCAAGCTGAGCAAATCATCATACTCGTCCAGGTGTTCGATGATTTTTTTGACGCCTTTATCGGCAACTTTTTTCTTGATGAAAAAGTTTGGGTCAATGTGCTCTTCGATGGAAAGCACGGAATCAAGAAATTCTTCGACGACTTTTCGCCCATGCTTATATTCGTACTCGCTGATGCGGGTCGCGTGGGTTTGCGCGTCATCCAGCATGCGGCGATTGGTTGGGCCAAACCAGGCATTGTGTTTGAAAAAATCTACGTGTCCGAGGACGTGCGCGATGACCAATTTATTTTGGAGCAGGGAATTCGTATCTAACAAAAATGCGTAGGATGGATTTGAGTTAATGACGACTTCGTAAATCTTGGACAAGCCGAGATCGTACATCGTTTTCATTTTGTGATAGGCCTTGCCGAAGCTCCAATGCGAATATCGTCCGGGGAGCGCGTATGATCCAATTTCATACATCACGCTGGAAGGGACGATTTCAAAACGAGTTGGATAGGGATCAAGCCCGAATTTATTGGTTGCGATGTCCCAGATTTGTTCAAGTGCCTGTTCTAATGCTTTGACTTCTTTATCCACGAAAAGCCTCCAAGATTTAAGTGTCAGGGGCTGTAACAATATATCACAGGGCAACTTTTCATTTCACCGCAAAGGGTCAATGGGACAAAGGGACAAAGAATTTATTCAAAATAATCTCTTTGCTCCCTTGTCCCTTTGACCCTTTGCGGTGAAATGAAATTTAGACCGCGTGTTCTCCATGCTCTCCGGTGCGGATGCGAATCGCTTCTTCGACATCGAACACAAATATTTTGCCATCTCCGAATTTTCCGGTTTTTGCCGATTTGCAAATGGCATCAATCACCTTGTCGAGGATGTCATTATCAATGATGATTTCAAGTTTAATTTTTGGGACGAATTCGACCGTATACTCGCTCCCGCGATAAACTTCGGTGTGACCTTTTTGTCGGCCAAAGCCGCGAACTTCGCTGAGCGTCATTCCCTGGACGCCCTGTGTTTGCAGGGCTTCCTTAACGGATTCGAGTAAATGCGGACGAATGATTGCTTCAATTTTTTTCATAATATTTTAGAAGTAGCGCAACCTTTCCAGGTTGCATTTTTGGTTACCTCAACATTTTACAGAAAGCTAAAAAGCAACCTGGAAAGGTTGCTCTACATTTCTTATTCAGTAACGCGGTCTCCGTGGTGAAGGGCGTTTGTGGAAGGCGTCAAACTCATTGCGCCCATGCTGCCAGAGGTTACGTCGTAATCGAAATTGTAACCTTCTTCGCCGTGTTGTGTCTGGTCGAGTCCCTGAATTTCTTCATCATCAGAGACCCGTAATCCAACCAGCTTATTAACCAGAACAAGCAGTGCATACGTACCGATGACACTCAATGCTACCGCGATCAAAGCTCCGATAATTTGATTGGTTAATTGACGCGTATTGCCTTCGATTAATCCACTCGGCAACGTTACGCCGTTCGCGTCCTTAAACATTGGATTCACGGCACTATTGGCGAAGATTCCAACCAGAATCGCCCCAGTAAATCCGCTAATGCCGTGTACACCGAACGCATCCAGCGAATCATCGTAACCGAATCGTTTCTTCATCTCAGTCACAGCAAAAAAGCATAGCGTACCAGCAATCGCCCCGATAAATAATGCCGACATCGGAGTCACATATCCTGCCGTTTGGGTGACTCCGGCGAGACCCGCAACAGCGCCGGAAATTCCTCCAAGGACAGTTGGTTTGCCAAGTCGAATCCATTCAATCGCCAACCAGGCTAACGCTGCCGAAGCTGCTGCGAAATGGGTCGTGACGAAGGCATTCGTCGCAATGGCGTTTGATCCGAGTGCGCTGCCGGCATTAAATCCAAACCAACCAACCCATAATAAACAGGCACCGATCACACTCAGCACCAAATTGTGCGGCATAAACGGCATCTTTGGATAACCGGCGCGCTTGCCTAAATACAGCGCGCAGACCAACGCCGAACAGCCTGATGAAATATGGACGACGGTGCCTCCGGCAAAATCGAGAACTGGAAAAACGCCACCCATTCCGGCGCCTGCGTTGAGAAATCCGCCTTGCCCCCACACCATGTGCGCTAATGGAAAATAAACGACAATCGCCCACAGCGTACAAAACACGAGCATGCCATTAAATTTCATCCGTTCAGCAAACGCTCCGGTAATCAACGCCGGAGTAATAATCGCAAACATTAATTGATAAATCATAAACGTTTGATGCGGAATTGTTGCGGCGTAAACTGATGGGTCTCCGCCGACTCCGCGCATCAAAATATGTTCGAACCCGCCAATAAATGCATTACCTGGCGCGAACGACAGTGAGTATCCAAATAACGCCCAAATCACCGTAATCATCGCCATCATCGCGAAGCTTTGCATCATTGTCGTCAGCACATTTTTGCGACGGACTAAGCCGCCATAAAACAGCGCCAACCCCGGCCCCGTCATCATTAGCACCAGGGCGGACGACATCAGCATCCAGGCGTTGTCTCCTGCCATTTGAGCATTTGCGACTTCTTTTTTGAGGGTTAAAATTTGTTCCTGCAAAGAAGCTGAAGATGCTTCCTGCGCTAAGGCGATGCCGCTGAGAGCTACCTGAGAAACCAGTAGCCTCAGCAGTAAACTTCCGCTTTGAGGGAGTTTCATGTTGAAAAATTTCCTTTGCTAGTACTTATTGTTTTGGACTTATGCCTGCGTCTGACCAGACTTAAAAATTCTGTGACAGCGAAGCCTTTGATTTTTACTACGAATGTCGTGAGAGGGCAAGGTGGCGTGGAGGGGTAGCGAAGCACAGCATGGAAATTTTTCAATAGTTAAAAGCTTCTCCCGCCAAGTAGATTTTTAAAAATTCTGTAAAAGATTCGGCGATAAATAGTGGTGCTGGCGCGCCAATAACACAGATTCGATTAACGGGTGAGGAGATGGTGAAAAGCTCAATAGCATAATAAAATATACCAATCGGATAGTCGGCAAAAATATAAAAAATCTCAAAACAATCTCAGTGGGTCGAGCCGAGATGATCTTGAATCAACTTCCGTATTTATGATTCTTCGGGGAAACTAATTAATTGACTAAAATCCGTTTTCCAAATATCAAGCTCAAATAATTGACCGCTATCATCTATATGTAAAACACACCAAGATGTCGGGCTTGAATTATCCGGTTTGTGGTAATTCGTAAATAACGCCAGCCCTCCACCGATACCCGAATTTCTTTA
>JAYTCQ010000379.1:0-10519 GCA_043736395.1 Blastocatellia bacterium
TCGTGACTTCCTGACTTGGAGACAAACGCCGAATCATTGCAATTTGTTGCGCTCCGCTACATTTTTCACCTTTCCCGATAGTATCGTTGCAATCACTTCCATAAAGCAACTTGTCTTGATGCCGATTTAGAAATTCACGGGCGTGTTCTTCATCGCGCGTCATCGCATTCAATCCCGATCCGGCGGACATATCGGCGTACATATTCGCGTAATCTGATAACAACCGATCCGTGATTCCTCCGGCAGTAACTTTGTGTTTGGGATATAAATCCGATTGATCAATTTGACTGTCAATATTGTTCCAAAACGTTTGCGCATGTCCGATGAAATTCACCGTCGGAAAATTTGCAAGGATTTTATGGAACCGCGCAAAGTTCATATTATATTTACCATGTTGAAAATGGAGAAGTACTGGAACACGAAATTCTCTGGCAATTTCCGCCAGCAATTCAATCGAACGGGAATCAGAATCTACGAAATATTTTTGCTCGCCGATGCCGATGGCTCCCAGCTTCAAATATTTTTCAATAACTTGTTTTGTTTCGGCAATATCAGGCAATTCGTTCGCAAAAAAATAATATTGCTTTGGATATTTTTTGACGAGTGCAAGACAGGAATCGTTCCCGAAAATATCAGCTTCAAGCCCTAATTTCGAACCTGCGGGAAGCAACACCGTTTTTGAAATCCCCATTGATTTTTGATGTGCGATGAGAGCTTCATCGGAACGTCCGGCGTAGTGTGTGTGCTGATGAATGTCTATGATTGGCTCTTGGGCAAAGGCTTCTGTGGTGAGAATTGAAGCAGCAGTTGCAGCTGAAGCTCCAGCGATGAACGTCCGACGTGAAATTGAATTTTTCATAGTTTCGCTTTCAGTAGTCGCGTAGCGACAACCTGAATTTGCCGTGGGGTTTCAACCCACGGTAGATTTATTTATTAATGAAATTCTGCCCACATTTTTTCAATCGCTTCCTTGCAAGCCAGAATCGTTTCCAGCTTTCCGTCAATATGCGGCTCCAACGAAATTGCGCCGGAATATCCAATCATCTTTAAAGCCTTCAAATGCTCCTCCCAGTTCATCATTCCTTCACCCGGAACTACCCAAGTCGGCATCCCACTCCCGACCGGAGCGTCAAGTTGATCTTTGATGTGTACGTTCGCGATGAACGGAGCGACTTCGTTGAAATCATTGATCGGATCGCGGCGCAACATCCAGGCATCGTTGCAGGGGTCATAATTTATCTTCAAATTTTCAGCCTTCACGCGACGAATTAATTTTGCCGTCGCAGCTCCGCTGTCAGCATAACAAACCGGCTCCGGTTCGATAAATATTTGCAGTTTTTCAGCCGCAGCTTTTTCCGAAATTTCAGTCAACGAATCCAGTACCCAAGCCGGTGGATTTTCGCCGGAAATTGTATCCGCAATTGCTTCGGTAGCTCCAGGCTTACAGCATCCGAAAATCACGAGTGCAGGCAATTTCCAACGATGCGCGAGTTCGACTGCGCGAGGAAAAATCTCAGTCAATTCCTTCTGACATTTTTCAGGCGAATCAGCCCATTTGAAAATCCCCGGCGAAAGTGCAGTGATTTCCAAGCCTTCTCCATCACGAATTTTTTCAATTTCCTGCAGCTCGGATTCATCGCACAGGGGAGCGCGTCCGGTTTTCAAAAAACGAATTTCATAACGACGGATTCCCGCTTGCAAACCAATGTTCACGGCTTCACGGAAGTCCCGATTGATTTCGTCTGCGACGATTCCAAGATTGATCATATTTATTAATTGACCACGGATTTTGGGGATCATGCGGGTTTACGCTGATCTGAAACCACGGAGACCACGGAGCGCACGGAGTTAGGAAATGTCGGAAGAGCGGACAACCTAATCCAGATGGTGGCGCCTTTCTCCGTGTCCTTCGTGTTCTCCGTGGTTCTTAAAATTCATACCCGCAAAATCCCCGTCATCTGCAGTCTATTCCTATCGCTTTACCAGATTTTGCAGATTCATACACCGCCTGTACGACACGCAAATCATTCGCACCAGAAGCTATCGAAACAATCGGTTCGCGTCCATCGCGGACAGCTTCTAAAAACATTCGATGTTGATTGTAAGGGTTCGTGCAATCACCAAGCGCAGGCGCGATAATTTCCGAAACTTCCTGACGCGCAGCAGTTCCCGGTGCTGCCGTTTTTTCCATTTGCGAATTTTGGGCGATGCTATTCATGAGCAATGATTTATTGCCAATATACTCCGCCGTACCCAAAGTGCCGTGAATCGAAAGTTGTTCACCCGACGTATTCCAAGCCATATCCAACGTCGCCAGTGCGCCATTCGAAAATTCTAAAATCGCGCACGCCATGTCTTCGCCTTCGATGCCCGGACAATGCTGATTTTTCGTCATTGCCATGACGCGTACAACTTGAGAATTCATCATCCAGCCGAACAAATGAACATAGTGAACAGCCAATTGAATAAACGCCCCGCCGCCAGTTTGCGCTACGGAGCCGCGCCAATTTTGCTGACCAGATAAAATTTCTTTCGAAAGCGACAACCCGCCGCGATGCATCAGCCGTGCGTATAGATGCGTGATGTCGCCAAAATATCCGCCATCAATTTTCTCCTTCAAATCGTTCATCAACGGCTGATCGAAGTAGCTCATATAAAGCCCGCTGATGACGCCGCGTTGCTTTGCGAATTCCGCCGCGTCCGCAATCGCCTGCGCATCCGCAAGTGTAGCCGCGAGCGGTTTTTGCACGAGTACATGTTTATTCGCAGCTATTGCCGCGACCGCTTGTTCACGATGCAAATGATTGGGAGAATTTATAACTACGACATCAACTTCATCACCGAGTACGTCCGCAAAATTCGTAGTCGCACGCGCAGAAGAATTTTCGCCAAGCTGTGCGACTGCGTGGATTGCACGATCAAGATTCACGTCCATGCAAACCGCCATCTCAACCCATTCGAGATCACGATAGACCTGTAAATAATGATCAGCGATGCCGCCGCAGCCAACGAAGGCGATTGAGAGTTTTTTCATTTCGTGGAAGAATAGTAGGAGATTTTTCGATACTCTTTTAGTGAATGGTTTTGCTTCATATCAGCATTAATTACTTGTACATTTCTTTCAGTCCAATTTCCTGTCTTATCAACTTTAAAGTTTGAGTAGATAAATTTTTGGTACAATCGCCCTGTCCACGAAGTCTCGGCTCGCTCCGTCAAAATTCCATCATCATTAAATTTATAAATTGTACGAGAAGGTTTATCTACATCTTCCGGGAAAGGCTCTTTGTAAAGGCTATTAATAATAATGTCACTTTTTTCAACTAGCGGTGGAGCTGAAAAATGCTCAACCGAATGTTCGTGCTGTAATTGTTCTTCAACTATTCTTTGATATTTATCCAACAGATATTCAATCGTAAAACTCTTCTTACCAGTCTCGACTGTTCCGTCGAACCAGGTTTCTTCAATTCGATTTTCAGTTTCGAAAATTTTTATTATGGCTTGTTCTGTAACTTTTTTTGAATAATTTGTATCATCATAATCAAAGCGATGATAAATAGCCGCAGTTTTTATAGAGTTTTGAATGCTAGATACTATTTTTATAACGGGAATAGTTTTTTTCTCTGGCGGAGCTGAATAATGAATTTCATCAATTACATTTCCCTGCCGATCATATCGAGTAATAAAGCCGATTGTTTTCCCACCTCCCTTTTTTCCCTCGTAAGACTTAATGACAGTCTTCACTCGTCCCTTGATACCAACTGCTTTTGCACTCATGCCGTAATGAGCAAAGCTGTCCGTAGTGCCTATAAGAAAAATAATTAAACAAAAGATACTCTTCAATGATTTGAATTTTAGTACACTTAAATTATTCACAGTTTTTCCAGAACCTTGATTGGAAATATTTCCGACTTCTGATGTTGTTCTCGCATTATTTTATAGACCTTTTCCACAATTTTCGGATTTTGCGCCGCAACGTCATTTTTCTCTCCAACATCCACGGCTAAATTGTAAAGCTCAACCTTCGTATTTCCGAGATGTAAATTTCGGCGCAATCCTTTCCAATCGCCAATCCTTACAGCCTGCTGTCCGCCATAGCCGCCAAAATCCCAGAACAAAAATTCGTGTTTTTGCTGTTTCCCTTTGCCTAAAAGTGTTGGAGCTAAACTGACTCCATCGGTTTTTTGTGGAGTTTTAATTCCGACAATTTCCGTTAACGTTGGCATCACATCATAAAATACGGCGGGCAAATTATTCGTTGTACCTGCTTTAATTTTCCCCGCCCAACGTGCAATGAATGGAACGCGCAAACCGCCTTCATACACACTCCCTTTGAAGGCTTTGAAATTTGAAGTTGAATTGAAAAATACATAATCCGTACCGCCCATTCGCCCCGGAGAAAATTCAAAATTTTTGCTGACTTCACCGAAGGCTCCACCGTTATCGCTAGTAAAAATTACCAATGTATTTTCATCCAATTTGAGATCTTTAAGTAAGGCGAACACGCGCCCAACCGTACGATCCATCCGCGTCACCATTGCGGCGTAAACTGCTCGCGGATGCGGATGCGGCAAATATCCATTCTTGCCGTCGTACGCTGGATCATCAAATTTTCCAACGTATTCCGCGAGCGAATCGTCAGGAACCTGCAACGCCAAATGTGGAATCGTAAATGGCAGGTACGCGAAAAAAGGCTTGTCTTTATTGGCTTTGATGAACTCTAAGGCTTCGGCTTCAATCAAATCGTGCGAATATTGTTTACCAGTCAAGCCGCGATCGTTCCCTTCCAGCATAATTTTTTTATCATTGCGCCAGAGATGATCGGGATAAAAATTGTGTGCTTCGCGCTGACAATTGTATCCGTAAAATAAATCAAATCCTTGCTTGTTCGGATCGCCTTCACTGCCGGGATAGCCGAGTCCCCATTTGCCAAATCCGCCTGTGACATACCCGCGATTTTTGAGAATTTCTGCAATCGTAATTTCATTCGCAGGGATTGGATATTGTCCTTCCGGCTTCCATTCTTTGTTGTCACGGATGAACGCGTGTCCGCCATGCTTGCCCGTCATCAACACACATCTCGAAGGTGCACACACGGGAGCACCCGCATAAAACTGCGTGAAGCGCATCCCTTCCCGCGCCATTTGATCAAGGTACGGCGTACGGATTTTTGTTTGACCGTAACTCCCCAAATCACCATAGCCTAAGTCGTCCGCCATGATGAAAATAATGTTGGGTGGACGCTTTTGGGCAGAAGCGGGAATAATCAATAAACATAGCAAAAAGGATCGTATAAATTTCATCTCAATGTGACCTTCATTTTCCCTACGTGAATATTTTTTCGCGAGTCAACGCATTGTACCGCGCAGAAAATCGCTGCGCCATCCATAAACAAACGTCCCATAAATCCGCCACAGGTTCCTGCGAATGCGGCAGTGTAGGCATATAATTCGGCGGCCCAAATTCTGGATTAAACGTAAAATTGTCAGCTCCAGCTGCGAGGCGAACTTTCACCATTTCATCCCACCAGAATTCGTGCAGCGTCAAGTAATCTGCCCATTCTGGCGCACGTGGGTCGTTTACTTGTGCGCTTTGTTCGTGACCTACACGACCGTGGACGTGCCGTGTACGTTCAATACAAATTCTCAGATTTTCGGTTTGATCTTCGAGGCGGCTTTCGCAGACATTCAGCCAATGACTGAAGTCGGCGTTGATGTGAAGTTCGGAAAATTCGCGCAGTAAATTCGCAGTCGTCCACGGCGTAAACATCACGCGGCTGCGATGCGTTTCGTGATTGATCGGGATGCCGATGCGTTGTTCGATTTCCAGGGCTTCCGCGAAAAATTCTTTTTGCTGGGCGAAGCTCCAACTGTCTTTGCCGCTGTGCGCGGTGATTTGCATTGGCTCGAAAAATAATGCTTCCTCGACTTTGTTGCGAAAATCTTCGAGGTGATTTTTACCTTCGGTCAGCACCATCGCGACATAATCAAGATTTAAATTTTTGCGGAGTTTGAGAAATTCTTTCGCATCACCAATCGGAGCGGTACGTCCTTCGACAGCAGCGTATCCCGCTTCGGCGATGAGTTGCATATTTTCAGGAATGGTTCCGGTCATTCCCCAGAAACTTTTGACGAGAATTAAATTCATAAGAAGAAACTCGACAGGATTGACAGGATTATCAAGATTAAGAACCCTGGTTTGGAATCCTGTTCATCTTGTTAATCCTGTCAAAAAATCAGCACGAAACATTTTTACCTTCATTGCCCCAGATTTCCATGCGTGCTGCTTTACTGGTTCGCGGCGTCCCAACAGGGACGTAGTGATATTGCAAAGCCTTGCGCCGCAAACTCGAAAAATTGCTCGGCGTGCCGTGCGGCAAATAACTATCGAAGAGCATGCATCCTCCCGGCTTCAGCGGTACGGCGACTGCATGGGATTTAAAATCTTTTGATTGATCGTCGCAGAGTTGCCAATCACGAATCATAAAATGAGGATTAATTTCTTTATCGTGTTTCCCTGGCAGAACGCGCATGCAGCCGTTTTCAACCGTCGCTTCGTCGAGGGCGATCCAGACGCCGACGACTTTTGTTTCGAGCGTCAAATCGAAATACGCGTGATCCTGATGCCACGGTTTTTCGCGTCCATTTGGTGGTTTGATTAACGCCATGCTTTGATAGAGTTCGGCTTTGGCTCCGAGGATTTTTTCGACTACGGCGATGAGTTTGGGATGAAAGGCGATGGTCTCCAAGCGTTCGTCGTAATCTGTAAATTGTCCGATTTTGCGTACGTTATCGAGTTTCTCTTCGAGCGTTAATTCGTGGAGGCGGTCGCGCACTTTGGAGTGAAACTGAATGATGCTGAAGTCAGGATTTTTCTCGGCGATTAAATCCGATAAACCTTCCATAGAAGATTTTACTTCATCCGGCGTGAAGGCATTTTCGATGGAAAGAAATCCTTGCTCGGCATATTGCAGAAGAGCCGCATCGCCGACGTTTTCCAATCCATCAATGGATTTCGCCAAAGACGTGAAATCGTAAAGATCAGGTGCATGATCAGGAACTTCTACGTCCCATTCGTAAAGCTTTTCCATAGAATTTCGGAGGCGCAAACGAGACGTTTACGCTACGCCTTTATAAGGTTTTGATTTCTCGTCAAATACAACGCAACACTCATCCCAACAAATGTTATCAAGGCTAAAATGATTCCTGCCTGCATTGAAAGTTTCGCATAAAAAATAATTGCTCCCGCCAGCATCACGCTCGAAGCGATTAATTTATCGCCGATTCCTTTTTCCTTGAAGACCAACCAGCCCAATAAAACCGTCAAAATAATTCCGGCGCGTTTGATGCTGATGGTGATGGCGACGGGCAAATAATTGTGCGAAGCCAATTGAAAAATTAAAGCGACGGCTTCCAGCAACCCAGCGAGCATCACCCACCACGGAACGGATTTGATGACCTTCCCGGTTTCAGATTTTCGGAGTAACGCGAGGATCGAAAAGAAAATTACCATCCCGATTCCGAAGGCAAACGCTTGCGCGAATGGGTCGGTCATCTTCACAAGTTTTGCATCAATGGGATTCGTCAGCGAATTCACGAAGCCGACGATGAGCATATAAAAACAGCCGCGTTCTCGATAAATGGCTTTGATTGGTTCCAGCCAACCTTGCGAAAATAATTCGCGGTGCATCACGATGGAACCGATAAAGATCAAAAATACGCCGATCCAATATTGCTCAGCGGGAATTACGTCGTTGATCCAATAATCGGTCGCAATCAAAAAAACCGGTGTGAACGAAATGTACGGCATACACACCGAAATCGGCGTGATCTGAATCGCACGAAACATAATGATTGTATTGCACGCGACCATTAACACTTCGATAGTCAGATACACCATCCACGTCATGAGCGGCGAAGCGTCCCACCCGTCAATCCCGAATAATGGCCCGGCGGCAGGCTTGATCGAAGGCAATAACCCACTGGAAGCGCGAAATGCCAGGACGATTCCGAACGTAATCGCCGCAAAAAGCCTGATCAAAAACGTCGAAGCGATGACTTCGTGGCGTTCCAAAACTTTTTTTGCGCTGACATCTTTGATGACGTTGCTGATGGAAGTCGCGCCGGCCATTAGTAATCCGATTGAGGAAAGATTTTCGGTCATTCGATTGTCCCTGTTGTGTTACGCCTGAACTGCGAGGAAAATAAGAGAAATCTGTTTTTACTACGAGAATTTATTTTCACCAAGGAAGATCAAAATGAATATTCAAAAGTTTTATGGAATCGCGATAATTATTTTTGTGAGCGGCATTGCCACAGGCCTTGCAATGTCTGGAAAACTCGGCGATTCCACAGCTCCGACTTCAAAAATTGTCCTCGATAACGCTCGCGTGAACGTAGCAGAAATCACCGCCCCACCGAAATCTGTCCGCGAACCGTATACCCGACAGTCCGATCAAATCATCGTTTTTATTGACGAAGCTGATTATGAATCCACCGACGCGGCGGACAAAAAAATCGTTAAGCATCGCGTTCCGGGCGAAATTGTCTGGCACAACAAGGATGAAGCGGCTCCACAATTAGTGAATCTTGGCAGCAAGTCCTACCGCAATTTAGTCATCGCTTTGAAATAAGCCTGAAATAAAACTTTACGAAAGTGGTTCGGTTTGGTTTACTTTTAAGAGGATAGACCACGGATGACGCGGATCACACTGATTTTCGCCGATCTGATCCGCGCAGTTTTGTTTCATCCGCGTCATCCGTGGTCTATTCTTTAATGGAATATTTTTTTGCAATTGGAGTAGTAATAACATCATGAATTCGACGAAAAAGGCGCTGGATGAACTTCACACGGAACCGATACAGATTCTTGGTGAAGTTGGGGGAATTAACATGGTTGAGACAGAAAATAACGATCTGATTTCGAAGAATGAAGAAGCAGAAAATTTTAACCTCGAAGCTGAGGCGGATGCGTCAATCACACCAGTTTCAGGATGGCAACGATTTGAGACTGCAACGGGATTTACTGCGCTGACAGCATCGCTATGCTTCCTGCTATTTATTATTTCCCTCGCGCTGGGAACCTGGATTCTGGCACAACATAATCGTCACCGCGCCGAAATCGAAAAAATTCAGCTTGATCAGCAAATCGAAGCTGCTAAAAAAGTTGAGGAAACACTTCAGGAACCTGCGACACCTGAAAATTTGCAGGCTCGCATTGATGAAGCGCAAAAACAAATGGTGCTGCTGCAATCTTCGGTGACCGCTACGAATGCAGAACAAGTCTTAAATAATCAGGAATTACTGGGCATCCAAAACAATACGTTGCAAAAGGAATTGGAAGATGTCGCGAAAGCGCATCTCGACGCGCCAATTATTGATTTTGATCCGACTTTAGCAATTCCGCTCGCAGCGGCAGCCAAGCCTGAAGCGGCTCCCGTAACACCCGTAGTCGTGCCTCCCACGTCAAGCCTCTTCACGCTGATTTTTCATCAACCGGCTGATAAACCTTATCCGTTTTACTCCGTAGAAATTCTAGAGCCGAAGAAAAATAAAGTACTCTGGTCAGGTCAAAAAGCCGCAGATGCTGTTCCCAAAATTTCCGTCACAATGATGAAGCGGTCATACCCCAACGGCAAATATCGCGTGCGCCTGATGGGTGTGAATGGCAAGAAAAAAGATGTGCTCGAAAGCCACGACATTGACGTCAAATACGTTCAACCGCCCAAAGGTAAACCCGTCCCGAAAGGTAAGAAAAAATAATGACCCAATTAGCAGGTAAAGTCGCCCTGATTACCGGAGCTTCCAGTGGTATCGGAAAAGCTACCGCCAAAGTTTTTTCACAAGCAGGCGCCTCATTAATTTTAGCCGCGCGGCGTATTGAAGAAATCGAATCGTTAACCGCAGAACTCCCCAACGCTATTGCCGTGCAGACCGATGTTTCACAAGAAGATCAGGTCATCCATGCCTTCGCCGCCGCGATGGAAAAGTTTGGCAGATTAGACATTCTCGTCAACAACGCAGGCACATTTGGTTATGCCGCGATTCACGAAGAAACGCTTGAACATTGGGAACAACTGATGTCTGTGAATTTACGCGGGCCGTTTCTTTGCACAAGAGAAGCCATGAAAATCATGCGCGTCCAAAAAGGCGGACGAATCATCAACATCGGCTCCATCGCCGCCCATCGCGTACGCCCAAACTCCGTCGCCTATTCCACCAGCAAACACGGCATTGTCGGCTTAACGCAAGTGACCGCACTCGAAGGTCGTGAATTCGGAATTTCTTGCGGATGCCTGCACCCCGGAAACGTCGCCGTAGAACGTCTCGCCGCACGCCAGGAACCTTCGATGCAGCCATCAGAATTAGCTGAAGCTATACTCGCAATGGCCGCACTTCCGCCGCACATGACGATGCTGGAAACGATCGTTATGCCGATGCATCAGGATTATATTGGGCGTGGATAATAAATATTTGTAGGATAGGTTCTTAACCTGCCCGCATTTTCGAAAATGGGCAGTTTA
>JAYTCQ010000380.1:0-21665 GCA_043736395.1 Blastocatellia bacterium
CTGTCATGGCGGTTTCTCCTGTCAAAGAACGAATTGTTGTTGTCACCATTGATTCTACCTCAATGGCTCGAGAAACCGTCTTTACAACATCAAACGGAATTGGCAACCAGAAAAGACTTCCGTCTATTCCGTTATTTCCGTTTGTTTCGTATTCTCAAAAAAAGCAATAAAGTTCAGACAATTCGTTTATGACCCCAGAACGATACCAACAAATCCAAACGCTCTATCACGCGGCGCAGGAAGTCGAAGCCAGCCAGCGTGCTGCCTTTCTCGCGCAAGCCTGTGGCCCGGACGCCGCGTCACGACAGGAAGTCGAAGAGTTATTGCGTTACGCCGATGAGACAGGCGAATTGCTCAAAGGGAATGCGCTCGAAGCGGCGGCGCGACAACTTGACGCCGCCGACCTGAGCGCAATCAACGCGCCGTCGCTGGTGGGGCAGCAGCTTGGCGTTTACAAAATTCTCGCGCCCATCGGCAAAGGCGGCATGGGCGAAGTTTACCTCGCCGAAGACTCACGGCTTGACCGCAAGGTTGCGCTCAAGTTATTGCCTGCCGCATTCACGCAGGACGCCGAACGCGTGCGGCGCTTTACGCAGGAAGCCAAAGCGGCTTCTGCGCTCAATCATCCCAACATCATCAGTGTATACGACATCGGCGAAAGCGACCTTGGGCGCTTTATCGTGATGGAACTGGTCGCAGGACACACGTTGCGTAGCGTGATTGCTGCGGACAACTCGCTGGACACGTTCCTGTCCCTTAGTCAGCAAATGGCGAAAGCGTTGAGCGCCGCGCACGCCGCAGGCATTACGCATCGTGACATCAAGCCGGACAACATCATGGTGCGCGACGATGGTTACGTGAAGGTGCTGGATTTCGGACTCGCGCGCTTGCTGCATCACAACGCACACGATTCAGAAGCGGTGACGATGGCGCAACAGACTATGCCCGGCACGATCATGGGTACGGGTTGCCTATATGTCGCCCGAACAGGCACGCGGCGAAGTGGTCAGTCATCCGTCGGATGTGTTTGCGCTTAGCATTGTGCTCTATGAACTGGCGACCGGGCGGCATCCGTTCAAAGCGGAAACGATGGTTGGGTATTTGCACGCGATTACGTTGCAAACACCTGCGCCACCCCAGCAATGGCAACCAAGCCTTCCCGCCATACTGAATGACCTGCTGTTGCGGATGTTGGAGAAAGAAACGAGCCAGCGTCCGACGGCGAGCGAAGTCACTCAAACATTGCAAATGGTTGAGCGAAAAGGTTACGTAGAAAGCGGGTCGCAGCGCGAGGGTGAATCCGTAATTTACAATCCGAAACCCACAATTAGACGCACCGTTGGGCACGAACCTGAACGCGACGAATTGCGCGCCGCCTTCAACTCAGTGCAGGCCGGTCGTGGCCAATTGCTTTGTGTCGCAGGCGAACCGGGCATCGGCAAAACGACGCTGGTTGAAGATTTCCTCACTGAACTCGGCGCAGCAAATTCATGCACGATTGCGCGCGGGCGTTGTTCGGAACGGCTCGCGGGAACTGAAGCGTATTTACCCTTGCTCGAAGCGTTGGAAAGCCTGTTGCAAAGTGACAAGCGTCTGGCGCATACAATGAAGCAACTCGCGCCCACGTGGTACGCGCAGGTCGCGCCGCTCTCAGGCGACAGCGAAGAGTCGGCGCGCTTGCTCGCCGAAGTCAAAGCCGCTTCGCAGGAACGGATGAAGCGCGAGTTGGCGGCCTTTCTGCAAGCCGTAGCCCAACCGCAACCGCTCGTGATTTTCTTTGACGATCTGCATTGGGCGGATGTCTCGACGATTGATTTGCTCAGTTTTTTGGCGGGCAAGTTCGATGCGCTGCGCGTGCTGATCGTCGTCACCTATCGGCCTTCGGACATGCTGCTGGCGAAGCATCCGTTTTTGCAGATCAAGCCCGATTTGCAGGCGCACGGCCTGTGTCGGGAATTGCTGCTGGAATTTTTGAATGAAGCGGAGATTGCCGAATACCTGGCGCTGGAATTCCCCGGTCATCGCTTCCCGACGGAGTTTCCCCAACTGATTCACGCGAAGACGGAAGGCAGTCCGTTGTTTATGGCTGACTTGGTGCGCTACCTGCGCGACCGCAGCGTGATTGCCAATACGAGCGGTTCATGGACGCTCGCGCAAACGCTGCCCGACATCGAACGTGAGTTGCCGGAATCGGTGCGCGGGATGATCGAACGCAAGATTGCGCAACTCGAGCCGGACGACCACAAGCTGCTGACCGCCGCGAGCGTGCAGGGCTACGAGTTTGATTCGGCAGTCGTGGCGCAGGTACTGAACCTTGAGCCTGATGAAATCGAAGAGCGATTGGAAAAGTTGGAGCGAGTCTTTGCGTTTGTGAAGCTGACGAGTGAAACCGAATTTCCGAATGGCACGCTGACGCTCAAGTATCGCTTCGTGCATGTGTTTTATCAGAACGCGCTCTATGCCGGTTTGCGGGCCACGCGCAAGGCCACCACGCTCAGCCGCGACGTGGCGCTGGCCTTGGAGGGTTGTTACGGCGCACGCAGCACGAGCGTGGCGAATCAACTGGCGCTGCTGTGGGAAGCGGCGCGGGACTATGCGCGCGCCAGCGATTCCTTCTTGCAGGCGGCACGCAATGCGGCGCAGATCAATACGCATCGGGAAGCGGTGCAGCTTGCACGGCGCGGGCTGGAAGTATTGCTCAAACTGCCGGAAACGCCAGAACGCGACGGGCGGGAACTCGGCCTGCAATTGACGCTGGGCTTCTCGTTGCAGTCCGTCCTGAGTTGGGCTGCGCCGGAAGCCGGAGCTGCCTTCAACCGGGCACGGCAACTGTGTGAGCAGATGGGTGATGATCCCAGGCTCATCGCTGCGCTGAGTGGCGTGGCGTTTTATCACAGTGTGCGAGCCGAATATGAAACGGCGCAGGGACTGTGTGAGCAGATGATGCAACTGGCAGAGCAAGCCCAGGACCCGGTACTGATGGTTATGGCCTCTATTTTTTGGGCTAATGTCCACTATTATCAAGGAGACCTTGTCTCCGCCCAACAACAAGGGGAACGCGCGCTCGCGCTGGATCGCCGGGAATACCACGATGCTTATCTTTCTGTCTCTAACGAGGACCTGGGAATTTCAGTGCGCCGCGTGCATAGCTACTGTCTGTGGACGCTTGGCTATCCGGATCGAGCCTTGGCGCTGGCGCAGGAATCAATCACGCTGGCCGAGCAAACCTCTCATCCCTTCAGTCTGGGTGGCGCTCATAACATAGCAGGGACGGTCCTTTACCTTCTTCGGGATTGGTATTCCAGCCAGAAAGAAAATGAGAAAGTGTTTGCGCTCGCCGAGGAGTACGCCCTGGGAGACCTGCTCAATTTTGCCACTGTCAATAATGCCCTGACTCTGGCGTATCAGGAACTGACCGAAACAGCGCTTGAGCGGTTGAAACAGGCGCTGGCATCCCAACGTGCCAAAGGCGTAATGCTGTGGATGACCTGCTATCTCGGAATCCTGGGTGAAGTGTTCTGGCTGGCAGGCCGCTGCGCGGAAGGGCTGGCTGCCATCGCGGAAGCGTTGGCGCTGGTCGAACGCACCGGAGAGCGTTTCTGCGAAGCAGAACTCTGGCGTATCAAAGGCGAGTTGCTGCTGAAAGCCGCCGCCGACCATGCAGAGACAAGCCGGGCGCAGGCGGAAGCGGAACGCTGTTATCACCAGGCTATCGAGATCGCCCGGCGGCAGCGCGCGAAAGCGTGGGAACTGCGCGCCTCGACGAGCCTCGCGCGCTTGTGGCAGCAGCAGGGCAAGCAAGCAGAAGCGCGACAGATGCTCGCGGAGATTTACGGCTGGTTCACCGAAGGCTTTGGCACGGCGGATTTGCAAGACGCGAAGGCGCTGTTAGAGGAATTACAGAGATGATCTGCGATACAAGAATTTGCTTAGACGCATGAAGCGAATGGGGTGAATGACACAACGGAGACGATTTACCTCGACAAGGAAACTTTTATGAAACGAAGAACCTTCAATTTACATTTGCTGGCTGCCGTTCCCGCCCTTGCACTGCCCACCCAACAATCACAACTTCGCATCAATGGTCAGCGCGTCAATCAACACCTTTCCGAACTCGCGCAATTTGGTAAAACGCAGGAAGGCGGCACACATCGCGTTGCGTATACCGACGTTGATTTGCAGGGCCGTGAATACGCGATGAAGTTGATGCGCGAAGCCAAACTGGATGTCAGCATTGACGCCGCAGGCAACATCGTCGGACGGCGCGCGGGCAGCGATGCTACGCTCAAGCCGTTGATGATTGGTTCGCATATTGATTCCGTCCCCGCTGGCGGCAGCTACGACGGACAAGTCGGTTCGATGGGTGCGATTGAGGTCGCGCAAACATTGGCTGAAAACAACGTGCGCTTGCGGCATCCGCTCGAAGTCGTGCTCTTTCAAAACGAAGAAGGCGGAACCATCGGCAGTGCCGCGCTTGCCAGAGCGTTGACGGAAAAAGACCTGAGCATCGTCACCAATTCTAAAAAGACAATTCGCGAAGGCATCAAATTTATCGGCGGCGATCCTGACAAACTTGCCAGCGCCGTGCGCAAAAAAGGTGACTTCGCGGGCTATTTAGAATTGCACATCGAACAGGGCGGCATCCTGCATCAGGAAAAAATCAACATCGGCGTCGTCGAAGGCATCGTCGGTGTGTTCTGGTGGGATATGACGATTGAAGGTTTTGCCAATCACGCAGGGACTACGCCAATGAATCAGCGAAAGGACGCGTTGCTGGCGGCGGCGAAATACATTGACGCCGTCAATCGCGTAGTCACGTCCATCCCTGGTCGCCAAGTCGGAACTGTCGGCAAAATTCAAGCCTTCCCTGGTGCTTTTAATATCGTTCCGGGTAAGGTGGTTACGAGTTTGGGCTTGCGTGATTTGGACGCGGCGAAGGTGCAAATGCTGTTTCAGAAAATTCAGGTTGAGGTGCAACAAATTGAAAAAATTACGGGTACGAAATTTGAATTCAAACAGGTCAACGCATCGCAGCCCGCGCCCACCGATGCGCGCTTTCGGCGTGTGATTGACGAATCGGCGAAGCAATTAGGATTCACGACCAAGCTGATGCCCAGCGGCGCAGGTCACGACGCACAAGAGATCGCACCCGTCTGCCCCATCGGCATGATTTTTATACCCAGCCGCGACGGCATCAGCCACAGCCCGCGCGAATTTTCCACGCCGGAAGACATCACGAATGGGACGAATGTACTGCTTCATACCTTGCTGAAACTGGATGCGATGAATTTACCGTGAACCAACAAGTCATTGAAGCAATAACACTTCAAAATTATTTTTTCGCAATGAACACTTTTGTAAACAAATTCCCCCTTACATAATGAGGGCAATCGAAAAGTTCGTAACGAGTCAGAAGACTGACCGTGTAGCCTTGGGGGAGTGCTACAGGGGAAGTCTTTTTTGACACAAAAATGATTGCCCTCAAAATCTCGAAAAAAGGCTTGAGTATTTCTGACTCAAGCCTTTTTCTTATTTGCCTTCAATAAAAAATCAAGCTACGTTTATCGCTATGGCGCAAGCAGAGAATGATCAAATATTTTTAGAATATGCAGCGAAGCTGTCGGACCTCGGCAAGAATTTTTACGCGAGAAAGTGGGTGCTGGGGACGAGTGGAAATTTCAGTGCAGTCATCAACCGTGATCCGCTACGATTGGCAATCACTGTCAGCGGGAATGACAAAGGGAATCTGACTTCTGAACAAATTATTCAAATTGACGGAGCAGGCAATATTGTTAGTGGTATCGGCAAGCCTTCGGATGAAACAAAATTGCATCTGGTAGCTGTCAGAATGCGCGGCGCAGGAGCTGTTTTGCATACGCATTCCGTGTGGACAACCTTGCTTTCTAATGACTTTGCCAAGGACGGCGGAATTAAAATTTCCGGCTATGAAATGCTGAAAGGTTTGGCGGGAGTCAAGACGCACGAACACGAAGAATGGCTGCCGATTATTGAGAATTCGCAGGACATGGATAAACTGGCAACTGAGGTCGAAACTACGTTGGAAAAATTTCCTGAAGCGCACGGATTTCTGCTGCGTGGACATGGGCTGTATACGTGGGGACGCGATCTCAACGAAGCAAAACGTCACATTGAAATTTTTGAATTTCTGTTGGAAGTAACAGGAAGAGAATATTTTTCGAGGTAAGAATTATGGCTATTGTAACGATCCCTGACGAAAATCGAACCATCACTGACGCCGCTGAAATTAAGCAATATTTAGCCAGCATTGATGTTGATTATGAACAATGGCAACCTTCGCAACCGCTCTCTGCTAATTCGACGACCGAAGAAATTTTAGCGGCGTACGCGGCGGACATTAACGTCCTCAAAGAAGATGGTGGATACGTGACGGCGGATGTGATTGATGTGTTGCCGACGACTCCAGGCTTGCCGGAAATGCTGGTGAAATTTAAATCCGAACATTGGCACGACGATGACGAAGTACGCTTCATCATTGAAGGTCGGGGCATTTTTCATATTCATCCCGGCAACGGCGTAGTCACTGCGATTGAAGTCACTGCCGGAGATTTAATTCGTGTACCGGGTGGAACTTTGCATTGGTTCAATCTCTGTGAAGAGCAACGCATCCGCGCGATTCGATTATTTGTTGATCCGGCTGGCTGGGTTCCGCGCTACAGCGAAAGCGGGATGGCGGATAATTATCAACTGGTTTGTTTTGGTGCTAATTTTATCCCGATGTCAGTACCACCTGCGGTAGCGGGTGGGAATACTGTGCAGTCGTAACCACCCGCTACCGCAGGTGGTACTGACAAAAGTCAATTTTCATGAACCCGTCCATTAAAATTATTCTGCTCGACATTGAAGGCACCACGACGCCGATTGATTTTGTGTTTCAGGTTTTATTTCCCTACGCGCGAAATCACGTGCAGGATTTTTTGTCGCAGCATTGGGACGATTTGCAGACAGAAGTTTCGCAATTCAAATCAGAACAATTAGAAGATGAAGGACAAGGATTGAATCCGCCTGCGCTGGATTCTTCGCAGCTTGAATCGGTAATCACATACATTTATTGGTTGCTGGATCAGGATCGAAAATCTACGCCGCTAAAATCGTTGCAAGGGAAAATCTGGGAAGAGGGATATAAAAACGGAGTCTTAAGAAGTCAGCTTTTTTCAGATGTTCCGACGGCTTTTAAAAACTGGCAGCAACAGCGCATCTGCATTTTTTCTTCCGGCAGTGTCCTCGCCCAAAAACTGCTTTTTACCTACACGGAATTCGGGGATTTGAGCAAATTTATCAGTGGCTGGTTCGATACAAATATTGGTAATAAACAAGATGCAACAAGTTACCATCGCATCGCGGTTGCGCTGCAAACGGATGCGGATGAGATTCTATTTGTTTCCGATGTGACTGCTGAACTCGAAGCCGCGCGGGTTGCCGGAATGCAAACACAGCTCTCTATTCGTCCTGGCAATCCGCTGCAACCAAACACGCAAAACTTCCAATCAATTACTTCATTTGATCAGCTTTGACTATTCCAAAAAAAGGTAGTGTCCTAATCCTGTGTTGCTGCCAATAAATCTTGCCAACTCCAAATCGAATTTGCAATGCCTGCTTCCATCGCAGGCGTAACACGCAACGTGGAATGCACCCGCATAAAATTGTAGTGAAAGAAATGCAGCGCATAAGCATATCTCAGATTCACAAACTTCTTTGAGAAAGCATTCGTCAACCGCGTCATCCGGCGCATCTGCATTCTGATAGTCAAATTCTGGCGTTCGATATGGCTTGTAGTGGCTTTCTCTAAATCAGGACGACCAAAGACCGCTGTTTTCTTGGTATCAATCACCTGTGGCGGTGAATAGCGATATTCAACGCCTTCAGGGATACCATAAATTTTAATGATCTGTGCGAAGTCAACGCGAGTGCCTAAACTGTAAGAAATCGCTTCTTTGTAAGCCGGAAAGCCATCGGTATTGATTTGGAAATTACCGCTTGTTGCATCGTTCAGTTTTTCCGTGAATATTTCCGTGTCTTTTGAAGTGCGTCGTCCAAGGTGCCAAGCTAAAATCAGTTTTAAGTTTTTCTCAATTGCCACGAAGCACCACGCATCACCAATCGTATCATCACCGTCTTTGCCGTTGCGATGCTTGGTCTTTTCCTTCATCCCGCAGAATCCCCAAATCTCATCACACTGCACATCGTTAACACTGATATTCTGAATCTTTTCATCAAATAATCGCTCACATTTTTCGCCAACGGTTTCAAGCAAGCTCAGCACGGTGTCACGATGAACACCTGTTAATCTTTCGATGCTGCGAATAGAACAGCCTTCCACCAAAAGCCGTAATACAAATTCAGCCTTGTCTAATGCCAGCGTCATTTCACCAAGCGGTTTTTCGCGCCCATGTTGAAATGTTTTATTGCAATCCAAACAACGGAACCGCTGGTTTCCTTTACGGTCTTTCCCGAATTTCTTTGTTTTCTCGCTTTGGCACAATGGACAACACATATAAAATCTCTCATTTATTTACCAGCAACACAGCTTGAATTATATCTTAACGGTTCGCGGTATTCAAGCAAAAACAACACAAAATCACCAAATCAGGTGATTTTCTACAATTGCACTTTGACACACACAATAAGGTTTTGTAAAATACGGATTGTTGGAAGATTTAAAATAAAAATCACGGAGCAAACTAACATGGACACAGAATTAAAAATCTTTCCACCGGGCAAATATATCAAAGATGAGCTTGAAAAACGTGGCTGGACACAGTCCGATTTGGCCTACATTTTAGGGAGGAGCATTAAAGACACGAATGATATTGTTGGAGGGAAAAGAAAGTTTACACCTGAAATAGCGCAAGAACTGGCAGTAGCTTTTCAAAATAACCCTGAATATTGGTTAGATATTGAAAATCGCTATAGGTTGGCACAAGTGGATTATGTAGACAGTGCAATCATTAAGCGGTCAGAAATTTATAATAAATATCCCGCAAAGGACATGATCAAAAGAGGTTGGGTTCAAGAATCGGATACTGTTGACAGTTTGGAAGCAAAATTTACAGAGTTTTACAGCGAGGCTGATAACTTTGCTTTTGCAGCGCGTAAATCTACTTCATATTTAGAGCATTCCCCAATTCAAACCGCTTGGATTATACGCGCAAAAAAGATGGCGAGAATTCTAAGCGTTGCGGAGTTTGATGATAGAAAAATAGACGAGCTAATTAGGGCATTACGTAATCTTGCAGCCTCTTCTAAGTCAACTCATAAAGTGGCTCAAACGCTTGCCAATTTCGGCATAAGATTTGTTGTCGTTGAGCAATTACCCAATGCTAGGATTGATGGGGCGGCTTTTTGGCTTGATGATAAATCCCCTGTTATCGCAATGTCTATCAGGTTCGACAATATTGGGTCTTTTTGGTTCACGCTGTTTCACGAAATAATTCATATAAAACATAAAGATCAGTTTTCTTTGGATGATTTAGACACTACCCCGATTGACGAAATTGAAATACGAGCAAATCGGGAAGCCGCAGAAGTACTAATCCCTCAAGCGCGACTTGAGACTTTTATAAGAATGACTAGACCTTATTATTCAGAATCAAAAATTAACAACTTAGCTACGCAATTAAAAATCCACCCCGGAATCATTATTGGCCAGTTACAGCATCGGAAAGAAATTAGCTTTAATCAACATCACAAGCTAATGCCAAAGGTGCGTGAATTGGCTATAAAAACCGCGTTAACCGATGGATGGGGACAACCCGTTCCTTATGTTGTGAATTAAGGAGTAGTAGTAAATTATGAGTAGTAATTATGATGTGAAAATGTTGGATATTTTAAAACGTTGGCAAGAAGCGCATGGCAATGCCGTTATAAACTTTAAAGCTGCATCTGCGTGGGCAAAAGAAAACAACTTGTATGACAGGGAACCCATCAGCGCAGAGAAGCAATGCGAAAACGACATGCGAATCGCTGTACGGCGGGCGCACTATACAGACCCGCAAAACCGCAAAGTCCGCATTTACGGCGCAGCTAAGTTGAAATACGAAGGTGAGCAACTTCCCTTGATTTATGTGGATATGCGTACAGCAAATCCTGACGTAGCAAAGGACGTTTTTGATTTAAAGCACAATGGTATGAAAAACGATGTTAGGCGTCATAGTATTGAGAAGCAATCCTATGACGACAACAACCCGTACCGTGCTACGCTAGAGCCTTACGATTATAATTTTAATGATGTAGCAGAAGATGCAAGATTGTCCGGTACTTATGAAGAGCCTGAAGAGGATGAAGAGAATTAGCTCTTGGTTGTTTTTCGGCGTGACTGAGAGGCTTTTTTTGCAATCGCCTTGCGTCTTGCAGGTGAAAGATTTGCTGCGCGTGCTGCCCCCCCCAACTTGCCGAGCGCAACAGCGGCGGGGTTTTTCTCTTTTGGCTTTTCGATGGATTCAGGGTCTAATATCTCAAGCAGTGATTGCATCCCCTGAAAAGCGGATTGGTTTGCGTCTGGATTTTTGCTTGACCGTTTAGGCATACCCCAAACTATGCCATAAGCTGCGTTTGAGAACAATTGCGAATTAAATATCAGCAACACAGGATTAGGACACTACCCAAAAAAACCGCAGCTTGACACGTTGAAATCTCAGCCCGTAAGATGGCGGCTTATTTATTTTGTTGTTGTTTACAGGCTCGCCCCTCTTTACTTAAGGAGTAATTCAAAGTGGCAAATCCCGAAGTTGCGAAGAAAATTTGGCATAATGGTAAATTCATTGATTGGGACGCAGCAAATATTCACGTGATGTCTCACGTCATTCATTATGCTTCGTCAGTATTTGAAGGCATTCGCTGCTATTCAACTCCCAACGGCCCGGCGATCTTTCGCTTGCGCGAACACATTCAACGACTTCGTAATTCGGCTTACATTTTCAGAATGGAAGTTGAATTTTCCATTGATGATCTCATCAATGCCTGTATTGAAACCGTCCGCGTCAATGAATTTCAGGAATGCTATTTGCGCCCGATTATTTTCCGTGGCTATGGGCCGTTCGGCGTGAATCCGATGGGCAATCCAATTGAAACCTACATTGCCAGTTGGGTCTGGGGGAAATATCTTGGAGCCGAGGCGATGGAAGAAGGCGTAGATGTTTGCGTTTCCAGTTGGGCAAGAATGTCCTCGAATTCATTGCCTGCCACGGCGAAATCCGCCGCGAATTATATGAATTCGCAGTTGATAAAAATGGACGCGATCAAGAACGGCTACGTCGAAGGAATTGCGCTGGATAGTCAGGGCAATGTGAGTGAAGGCAGTGGCGAAAATATTTTCATCATCAAAGATAATGTGCTCTATACGCCGCCTTTAAGTTCGGCTGTGCTGCCGGGAATTACGCGAGATTGTGCGACGCAACTGGCGAAATTGTTGGGCTATGAAGTACGCGAACAGGTGATGCCGCGAGCCTCTTTGTATATCGCAGACGAGGTATTTTTTACAGGAACTGCCGCTGAAATCACTCCGGTGCGCAGTATTGATAAAATTAAAATTGGCAACGGAGCGCGTGGCCCTATCACCGCCGCTTTGCAAAAAGAATTCTTTGCGATTACCTCCGGTGAAAAAGAAGCGCCGGGGAATTGGCTGACGTTTACGAAAGAGTAACTACTAAAAAATGCAACAACCTGATACGGAAAAAAGGGGCGGCGTCTCGCCCCTTTTGCTTATTTTTATTACAGTTTTGATTGATCTGATCGGCTTTGGAATGGTCGTTCCACTGCTACCATTTTACGCTTATGATCTGGCTCCACATTACAAACCAGAAACGATCAATCTTTTGATCGGTGTCATTATCGGAGCTTATTCCTTCGCACAATTTTTCTTTACTCCATTATTAGGACGGCTTTCAGATCGCGTCGGACGCCGACCCGTTCTGTTGTTCAGTGTGCTTTGTACGGCACTGGCTTTTTTGTGTTTGGGATTTGCGAAGTCTTTGTGGATGTTGCTCGCTGCACGATTATTCGATGGCGCGACAGGTGGAAATATCTCAACGGCGCAGGCGTACATCGCAGATGTGACGACACCCGAAAATCGAGCCAAAGGAATGGGATTGATCGGCGCGGGTTTCGGCTTGGGATTTATTTTAGGGCCAGGACTGGGGGCTTTGCTAAGCAGTCATTATGGCATTAGCGTACCGTTTTTCTTTGCTGCCAGTTTAGCTTTGACAAATTCAATACTCATTTATTTTTTCTTACCGGAATCATTGAAAGATAAGCGCGAAACTTCATTGAATTTGGGCGATCATTTTCGTGAGATCGGAAAGTCCCTGAACAATGCGGCCTTGCGCTATCCGGTCTTAATTTTATTTATTGGTACGTTGGCTTTCGGGGTTTTTCAGCCACTTTTTCCCCTTTTCGCGAAAACGCAGTACGGCTACAACCAAAGCCAGGTGGGATATTTGTTTGTGTTCAGCGGATTGATCGGCGTCATTATTCAGGGCGGTTTAATTGGAAGGCTCACGAAAAAGTTTTCTGAAGTTACCCTCTTACTCGGCGGGCAGGTCATGCTAATTACAGCCTATTTATTGTTGCCGTTTACGACTCCATATTTATCTTTATTGACGGTGCTCGGAATGCTGTCAGTCGGGACAGGATTTACCAGCAGCCTGCTTCCGACGCTGGTTTCAAAGCGTGCCGCAGCTAATGAACAGGGAAGTGTATTGGGGATTACGCAAGCTGCTGGCAGCTTGGCGCGTGCCATCGGGCCGATCTTAGGTGGATTGATGATTGCCTACACAGGAAGGCTAACACCATTTATTGTTTGCGGAGTATTAACGGCTATAGCTTTAGGATTATCGTCGTCCCGATTGAAATAAAATTATTGAAGCGTCCGATCAATCGTATCGAGTGAAGAGCTAACTTTAGTCAAAATACCTTGAATACTGGTACCCACGCCGGTTAAATAGGCAACCACTACTGCCCCAATAATGGCGCAAAGCAGAGAGTACTCAACTAAATCTTGACCGCGTTCGTCGGAGAGGAACGCACGGGTCTTATTAAACATATCATCGCCCTTTGTTAAGGCTTGAAAATCAACTTGCAGGATACCGGCGCTGTCCAGCAGAGAATATTTCAACGTGCTATCAACCTTAGATGTATAAACTTAACAACTGAATCAAACATCTAAGTCATTAATATTTTCGGTTTGGGCACGAAAATTAATTGTACAACCTGATAGTCCAATGTGAATGCAGAAGGGGGTGGATTTGATAAAGACAAAAGATCAAAATAATTCAGGTACTAACATCTCAAAACGCGATCAGTCAGACAAAAATTACTGCGAGGGATTATCAATTGGACTTATTGAGACTATGCTCAATTGTCAATATAGCAGGAATTAATCTAAATTGTAAAGTTAAATCAGGTATAACGGGGTTAACACTTCGGTGAATATGAACTTGATAACACAGGCTCCATTAATGTAAACCTTTCGCCTTCGACCATTGGCCCGGTTGTCTCAAATATTTTTAATAAGCGCGGGTCACCTAAAAATGGTCGCCATCTCTCGTCAAATTCTGTCATCGAAGCAAATTCCCAAAGCTCCATATACTCACCCACTTCACCAACTACCGTGCGAAATATGCCTTGAAAGTTCAATCCATACTCATGAATCAATGGAATAATTTCTCCCTCGAAGACTTGCTCGAATTCGGGCATGTGGTGAGCGCGCAGACGATAACTAATTCTTAGCAAGATCATGATTATAATTCTTTGAGTGTGAAATCATCGAACCAGAGATAACCTTTGGATGGTTCATCGTAACCGTTCTTGGGAATTCGCTGGATTTGTAATAATAACGCGCCTGAGCTGGCAGGAGCTGTGAATTCAAAACTAACAAGTTGCCATCCTGAGTGCGTCCCTTCTGGAATTGGCTCAGATGCAGCAATTACATTTTTTGAAGTCAAATCAGTAATGGCAACACGCGGCCCCATGGGTGTCGTTAAATCACGAGTCTTATACTGGTATTCCAGACGATAACGCTTGCCTGATTTTAACATCAGAATTTGCTTAATCTCGCCGTCGATCCGTGCCGTATCTTTTCCCAGAAAGTAGATGCGCAAAGAATTAGCACCCGTTTTTCCTTCCTGTGGATCAATTACCGGACGAGCAAAAATACTGTCTTTGAGGATCCAATCAAACTGCGCCAGGGACGGTGAAATTGAGTTTTCAAAACTACCATTCCAGATAATCGGCTGTGGGACAGTTGAATCAGTCGTCAGCAATTCTCCCCACAATTCACGCGCCAATGCCAACTGATTTACATTCACTAAGTCATTAATGATCGCTGAACTTTCAGTTTCAGTACGCCTTGCGTTACGGTCTACACGGCGAAAAATTGTAGCGGCTTCATTGAATTTTGATTGTCTGGTTAAATACTGAGCCAGCATTAATTGGGCGCGGGCGGAAGAATTCGTAATCCCGGCTAGTGCTGAAATATCACCATTTGAAACATTCCAAATTAAATCGTAGGAGTTAGGAAGGACAGATAAATTTTTATTCGTCGCAAAGCGAAAATAATCAAGTGATTCTTGAATTTTATTTTGACGAAGCAAATTATTTGCCAGTCGCCAATTGACTTCCATGTAATTCGGAGCCAATGCCAAAGCTTCACGATAAGATTTTTCAGCATCTTCCTTATTCCCTTGGGATTCAAGAATCGAAGCCAGCATCAAGTGATAACTATATTCGCGTGGCATTAACTCAATCGCCTGTCGAATGTGAGATTCGGCTTTACTTAAATCGCGCGAAATCCCCTGCATTTCGCCAGCAGCAATTCGCGCGTGAATGCGAGGCGAATTCGGCAGGTAATTTGCTCCGGCATAAAGCGCAGTCATCGGGATCGGAATGCGATCATCCGTTAGTCCGTAAGTGACGGTGTACCAGGCTGCACAAAAAAGTAGCACAACAAAAAGCGCCAGTGAAATCAAGGCTGTGGCAAATTTCGCAGAGATGGTATGAAGGGAAAACTGTAAAATCATGATGCGTGAATTTGATGCAGAGCCTGTGATAAAAAACCTAAACCGATTTCGACATCGGCTGGTTGAACTGCGAATCCTAACCTGAAATGTCGCGCATCTTCAAAGAATTTACCAGGCACAATCGAAGTTTCGTAGTTTCGCAGTAGATCATGTAACGGTTCAGAATCGTTCTGATGTTTGAGACGCGGAAACACAATCATCGAATGGTTTGGTAAAACGGTATCAAGAAATTCTTCGTGCGCGCTTAAAAATTTTCGGATCAATTGTTGATTTGGTTCAATGATGGAACGGGTTCGTGCGAGTAATTTATCCGCTTGCCGCAAAGCCGCCAGCGCCAAAGCATCACTCGGCATTGAACCTACCGCACCGAATAAATCATTGAGTCTGCGCATTCTCTCAGCTAATTCCGGTACACATAAAATCCAGCCACAGCGGAGTCCGCTCAATCCATAAGCTTTGGTTAAGCTGCTGGTCGTTATAAATTGATTCCCCAAATTCAATGCCACAGGTGTAGTTTCTTCAAATAAAATATCTCGATAAACTTCATCCACCAAAATATATGCACCGACGCTGGCGGCTAATTCTCCCAACTGCGCCAGCGTGTTTTGATCAACATTGATACCGCTAGGATTATGCGGATTAGAAATTACAATCAGCTTTGTTTTTGGCGTGAGTAATGATTTGAGTTCATCCAGATCAAGCTGAAAACCGTTCTCGAATTTTCGTGCAAACCGTTTGACGTTCGCGCCTAAATATTCAGCTGCGCCAAGAAACGGATCGTACGTTGGTTGTTCAATCAAGACTTCATCGCCACGTTCAATGATCGTCGCCATCGCCAGAAAATTCGCCATCGAAGTGCCTTGCGAAGTGACTACATTTTCAGGCGCAACATTGTAACGTTCAGCAATGGCAGCTTTGAGCGGCACATAACCTTCGTGATTCGGCCCATTCACGGCAACGTCATCCATCGTAATCGCCAGGTCACTTAGGCTACAGCCAAGAATTCCGCTGTTTGCTAAATTGTATTTTGCTCCGGCGTGATATTTCGCCCAGGTCATGTAAACACTATTTTTCATAACTTCTTTTTCCAGAGAAAAAATACTGGCACTCCAATAGCGATAATTGCTGCGCCAATTACTGCATTTTGAGTGTCTGCGATAAAAGTATTTATCACTATTCCTAAGCCCGCCACAATAAATAAAATCGGAGTCAATGGATAAAGCGGTGTTTTATGTGGTCGCGGCGCATCCGGTAATTTTGTCCGAAACACAATCAAAGCTCCGCCTGCGAGAGCGAAAAAAATCCAATCCGCAAATACCGCATAGCCGACTAATTTGTCGTAAGTATTCGATAGCGCGAACAATGAAGCCAATGCTCCCTGCAACAAAATTGCATTTGTCGGAGCCTGAAAGCGCGGACTGATTTTTGCGATGGATTTGAAAAATAATCCATCCGCTGCCATCGCGTAATACACGCGCGGAGCTGACAGCATCGCTAAATTTAAAAAGCCAAATGAAGAAATCACAATCAGCAACGTAATGAGATTTGATCCCCAGCTGCCTAATAATTTTCCTGCGACATCAGCGGCGGGAGTGTTTGTCGCTGCCAGCGCTGGTGCGGAAAGCACATGTACATAAGCAATATTTGCGCTGACATACACGGCGATGACACAGAGGACTCCGATCATAATTGCACGCGGCAAATTGCGGAGTGGGTCTTTTACTTCTTCAGCGACAAAGTTCAAATTTTGCCATCCACCGTAAGAAAACATCACGGGTACTAACCCGGCAAAAAATGCGGAGAGCAACGAAAATCCCTTTTGATCAGGCGAAGTCAGCGGATCAAACGAAATGCCGGATTTTTTGGTCAGCAAAAAAGCGACGATAACTAACGCCGCAATCGCAATTGTTTTTCCGAAAGTGATGACGTTGATAAGCATCGCTCCGGGTTTGATGCCGAGCGCATGAAATAACGCGAGAGCCACAAGAATCGCCACTGCGAGCGGTGTGATAATCGTCTCAGATAAATTCAACAAGCGCGTCAAATATTGTGCGAAGGCGACAGCAACTGCGGCAGTAGCTCCAGATTGAATAATAAAAAGTAATGACCAGCCGTGCAGAAAAGCGACTAATGGATGAAAGGCTTCGCGGAAGAAAGCGTATTGCCCACCAACTTTAGGCATCACCGTGCTGAGTTCGGCGAAGACAAACGCGCCAGCCAGAGCGATGGCTCCGCCTGCGATCCAGACCGCGAGAATCCAAAATGACGTATGAACTTTTTGCGCGACGAGGGAGGGATTGATGAAAATGCCCGTGCCGATGATGCCACTGATGACAATCATCGTAGCGTCAAAAAGATTTAGGCGGCGGGCGAGTTTCAAGCTTGAATTATCAGGCATAAGCCCTCAATTTTAGTGTTTTGCTGAGCGGATAACGGAGATCATTTGTTCGTGGACGAGAGCATTAGAGCACAGCACATCCGGCACAAATAAATCGAATGTACTGCCATCAGTTTTAGTGATTTTCCCGCCTGCTTCTTCGACGATTAATTGTGCGGCGGCGGCGTCCCAGGCGTGCAAGCCCCATTCCCAAAAGCCTTCAAATCTTCCGCTTGCAACGTAGCACATATCTAATGCCGCAGAACCTAATCTTCTGACTCCTTGCGAGTGTGAAAGAAATGCTTCCCACGCCGGGGTATAAAAATTCATCCGTTCGCGGACGTCGTAGGGAAAGCCTGTCACTAACAACGATTGTTCAAGTTGATCAATGCTCGAAACATTTATTTTCTCGCCGTTCATCGTAGCGCCGGAGCCGCGTTCGGCGGCGAATAATTCATTACGCGAACAATCGAATACGACGCCGAGGATGATTTCGCCTTTGTATTCGAGTCCAATCGAAACGGCGTAGCAGGGAAGTCCGTGCGCAAAATTTGTCGTGCCATCCAACGGATCAATAATCCAACGATAATCGCCCGAAGCATGCGTACTTGCGCCGCTTTCTTCGGCGAGAATTTGATGGTCAGGAAATTTTGCTGAGATCATTTCCTTGATATGTTTTTCAGCGGCCAGATCAGCTTCGGTGACAATGTTGATGCGGCCTTTGTGCGTGATTTCAAAACGTCGCGCGGCAAAATCCTGAATAATATCTCCGGCTTCACGCGCGGCTTGAATAGCAAAATTAATCATAATGGGAAAGTTCGCAGTTCGCAGAAAAGAAGTTCGCAGTAAGAAGGTTCGCGGTTCGCAGTAAATGCAGTTCATCGCAAGACTGCGAACTGTTTTTACTGCGAACCGCGAACTTCTCCCCTGCGAACTTTCTTACTCCAGTTCTTTATTTAGTGCGTTCAGTTCACTTTGTAATTGGGTGATGCTGGCGCGGAGTGGTTCTACATGCGGCTTGGCTTGCGCATTCGCTTCCAGCCGATTGAGTTCTGTTTTTAAGCGCGACAGTTGACCTTCGATTTCTCCGGTTATTAAAATCGGTTGGCTGAAAGAATCAATCACATCTTTAGCGGCATCGAAATAATCTTCGTCAACGTAAAACTGATAAGGCTGACAACCTGTGATGGCAGCGGCGTGTCCACCGATGACGACGGTGGGAATATGTTCAGTATCCAGCAATCGGCGCAAGGATAAAGCCTCCGGTTGATCCATCAAAGTAATCAACAATTGGAGGGCGGTTTCTTCGTATTCTTCTTCGTTATTTGACATCGTGATAGCTCCTGAAATTTTGATAGCAAAAGAAACGCGGAATATATCACGAGAGATTAAGGAAGGTTAAATCAAATGGCAGGTGTTAGGTGTCAGGTGACAGGTTTCAGATGTTAGTTCCGAAACCCGACACCTGTCACCTAACACCTGACACCTGCCCGTGGTCTATCGAATTAATGACGCGGAGCCTTCACTGCTAATTTCAGCAGGACTTCATCACGGATCAAATCGTCAGCTTTGCCCGGATAGACAAGCCCAAAATCCTGGCGATTCACTGCAAACTCGCTGACAACGGAAACCGCTTCAGGTTCAACTTTAATGGTGGCTGGAAACGTGAGAACTTTTTTGACGCCGTGCAAATCCAGCGTCCCCGTAATGGTGTGTGTAGCGCCTTTTTCTCCGCCAGCTTTGATTTCGCTTGAAGCAAAAGTAGCTTTGGGAAATTTCGCGACGTCAAAGAAATCCGGCGATTTTAAATGCTCAGTTAGCTTGCCAATTTTTGCTTCGACGGAGTTCAGATCAATTTCAACATTCACGCTGCTTTTCTCTGGTTTGCCTTCGACCAGATCAATGGCGCCGGAGAATTTTTTGAATGTGCAGTTTTCAATGCCAGTGACTTTGGAACCAATAAATTCAATGGTGGAATTGTCAGCGGTGAAGGGAAGACTGGTTCCTTTAGCAGGAAGTTGGACAGCAGGAGCCGACGGCGCAGAGACGACCGCTTTCGGCGCATTATCCGCTGGATTCTCGCAGGCTGAAAATAATACAAGGCAGAAAACAAAGGGAATTAATAAGCGTTTCATGAGTTCTCCTGTTAAGTTGGTTTGTTTGCAAGCGATCTAACAGGAGCATCATAACGTGTTCTTCCTAAAAGCCAAGCCTGTCTTTCAACTCGCGGACGCGATCACGAGCGACGATTAATTCTGTTTGCTTGCCATCTTTCAGGCGTACCATCAACCTGCCGCCAAACCACGTATGCACTTCATCAACAAAGTTGGTGTGAAGCAACATCGCACGATGAATGCGCGTGAAGTTGTTGGGATCAAGTTCCTGTTCAAGTTGCGCAATTGTACGGTCAATGACGAAGTTCGCTTCGGCAGTGGCGGCGTAAGTTAATTTATCCTGCGCAAAAAAATGTGTGATTTTTTCCAGTTCAATAAACCGGATGCGTTCGCCTAAACGCGAAGCAATTTTGGTAGGGAAATTTTTGCTTGGGCTGCGCATTGCAGAAGCCAATTGCTCAGCAATTTGACGATAATCGGTCTCAATTATTTTTTCAGAATTTTTTTCAATCCGGCTCAAAGCGCGATCCAGTTGCGCCATTTCGATAGGCTTCAAAAGATAATCAATCGAATTTACTTCAAATGCTTTGAGCGCGTATTCATCGAATGCTGTCGTAAAAATAATCGAAGGTTGCCAGCTCAGTTTTGATAACAATTCGAAGCCGTTCAGCACAGGCATTTGAATATCCAGAAACAGCGCATCAATTTTTTCGGAATCATTCGTTAAGGTTTCCAGGGCGGCGACGGGATCGGTTTCGTGACCGATGATTTCAACTCGATGAGAATCGTTGAGCAATCGGCTCAGCCGACGAATGGCGAGTTCTTCATCGTCTACTAAAAATACTCTGGGCAAGTGATGTACTGTCATCATTGTAAAATCTCTCTATGGCAAAACTTCTGATGATGCGGGGAGCGAAATTGAAACAACAGTGAAATCATTTTGACGGCTGACCTGAAGTTTGGCGCGATCTTCATAAAGCGTCTGTAAACGAGCTTGTAAATTGTCCAGGCCGTGACCTTCGATAATTTGATCGGCAGCAAATCCGCATCCGTTGTCGAGAACTTCGAGTTTCACGAAACCCTTATTTTTACTGGCGCGGATTAAGATTTCTCCGCCTTCGCGTTTAGCGGAGACGCAATATTTGATGCAATTTTCCGCCAGTGTTTGTAATGAAAAAGGCGGCACTTGCAGGCTTTCCAAATCCGGTGAAATTTCAATTGAAAATCTCAAATGCGTACCGAAGCGGACTTGTTCAATTTCTAAATAATCACGCAGAATTTTGATTTCATCACGGAGCGAAATCGTCGCGCTCTGATTGGCATCCAATGAGAAGCGTAATAACGAAGCCAGCCGTTCCACCATCCGTTCCGCTCCTTGGGAATCTTCAGGAATCAAAGCGGAAATTGAATTCAACGTATTGAAAAGAAAATGCGGACGAACGCGCGATTCCAGCGAAGACAGCTGTGCTGAAAGTGCAAATTTACGTGCACGTTCTTCTTCTAATTGTTTGTTACTCAGTTCCAGAGAGGTTTGTTGAAGCTGCACTTTTAGCGATTCATATAAAAAGAAACTGATGCCGAAAATCATTGAGAGAATTAATGAAAACCGCATTCCTTCCATCATGTTTTTCATGTATTCCTCCAGAGAAATTCCATTAAAACATCCAAGAATAAAATCAGCAGTCAGTGTGCCAATCACGGATGAAACGAGTACTGTCAGAAAGAGGAGAAACCAATTAATCGGAAATGTCTGGCGAGAAATTCGTGCAGAAAATAAATGGAAAGAGTACATAAACTCTAACCCTATACAAATGCAATAAACCAGTGAATGGAAAAAGCAGTGTGAAAATGAACGCCCTTCAGCGGCGGCTCCCATCCAATAAGTCAAGAGTGATGAAGCCAAAGTTGCCGCTAAAATCAGCGTCACTCTGGCTCCCCATCGTTCTGTTAAATTTTTCCCGAACACGCAAGGACAAGTGATATTGCCGAGCGGAGACCAATGTCCAGCTTTGTGATGTGATAATGAATGAGTGCTTTCTTGCATAATGGTAAGGATAAAGAGGCCAATGCAGAATTGCTATCTTTTTCGGATTAAAAAATTACCGCAAAGGGACAAGGGGG
>JAYTCQ010000381.1:0-25408 GCA_043736395.1 Blastocatellia bacterium
CAAACGCCGCGCTTCGCTGGCGTTACCACGCTGAAGCGTGAACTCTAAACTTTAACTAATCGCGCCGCCGCCGGGAGTTCGAATCAAAATCCGATCCCATGCTTTGGCAGACATGCTACATTTACTTTTGAGCTTCTTTCGTTTTTTGTTCGATAAAAATTCCGCTTCGCCGAGGGCTCCCGGCTGACCATCTTTCAGCCCGTACGGAGCAATTTTCCGTCGATCTGAGAGCAACGTAACCTGCGCATCGTTCAAGATTTCAATTTCACGAATCACGCCATCGCCGCCGTTGAATTTTCCTTTGCCGCCGGAACCACGTCGAATCGCATACTGCCTCACACGCAGTGGATAGGCGTATTCCAGCGCCTCCACCGGAGTATTCAGTGAATTTGTCATGTGCGTATGCACCGCGTGCATCCCATCTGCATCAGGCCTCGCTCCCATCCCGCCTGCGATGGTTTCATAGTAAGCAAATTCACGGTTGCGACGAGCGTCCCAGCCACCAATCGTCAGATTATTCATCGTTCCCTGCGAAGCCGCTGGAATCAGATCAGGAATGGCTTGTGATAATGCTTTGAGCAGAACGTCTACGATGCGCTGCGAAGTCTCAACATTTCCTCCTGCCACGGGAGCAGGCATCTGTGCATTGACGATGGTTCCGGCGGGAGCAATGACTTTGATCGGATTCAAAATTCCGGCACTCGCAGGAACAGCAGATTTTATCAAACAGCGAAAGACGTAATATACTGCCGACACAGTAATCGCTTCAACAGCGTTGATTGCGCCGCGTACCTGCGGCGCAGAGCCAGTAAAATCAATGCTTGCGTGATCGCCTTTGATTGTAATCGCTACCTGAATCGGGATTAGATTTTCAGATTCGCCGTCATCATCAAGATAATCAAGCGCAGTATATTTCCCATCAGGAATTTGTTTGATGGTCGTCCGCATCATCTGTTCAGTATACGAAATTAAATGTCCGGCGTATTCGTCACACTCTGCAAATCCGTACCGATTCACGGTTTCGATTAATCGCTCAATACCAATTTTCAAGGCTCCGATTTGGGCAAATAAATCTCCCTGCCGTTCTTCGCTGACGCGGACGTTGGCGAGAAATAAATTCATGAAGCTCTGATTAATTTTCCCCGCGTTCACTAAATGCGTAGGCGGAATGCGAAAACCTTCCTGATAAATTTCAGTCGTATTTCCCATCGAACCCGGCGTAGAACCTCCAATGTCGGCGTGATGCGCACGGTTGGCAACATAAAAAGCCAGCTTGTTTTTGACATACACCGGAGCTACCAAAGTCACATCCGGCAGATGAGTTCCTCCCGCGTAAGGATCATTCAAAATCACAACATCGCCTTTATCCATCGGGCTTTGCTCAATCGCACAGCTTACTGACATCGGCATTGATCCAAGATGAACCGGCATGTGATCGCCCTGCGCAATGATGCGTCCGTGACGGTCAAACACAGCGCAGGAATAATCACGACGTTCTTTGATGTTTGGGGAAAATGCCGTTCTGCGGAGGGTCGCCCCCATCTCTTCAGCAACGGAGGTGTAAATTGATTTGAAAATTTCGAGGGTAATTGAATCCATAAAAGTAGCGCAAACTTTCCAGTTTGCGCTTATGTTACAAGTTAAATTCACAAAAAACCAAATCATCATCGCGGGTAATTTGGTTTTCGCAGAATTGGCTTGTGGCCAAAACGCAACCTGGAAAGGTTGCGCTACTATTCTTCTTTCGGCAATTTCGCCAAAGCCTCTTTCGCCCATTGCTTCACCGTCGCATCCACATCATTGGCAATCGCATTTTCGATGATGGCTCGTGCTCTGACAACTTTCAGTTCACCCAACCAGTACGCGGCTTTTTTGCGCCAATTAGGATTCGCGTGAGATTTCAGGCAGCCCATTAATTCAAATTGTCCATTGCGCGTAGCGGGCAATAACTTCATCGTTTCCTGCGCGTATTTCTTTACAATTGGATTGTCTGATTCCAAATATCCGAACAGAAAATTAATCGTTTTGCGAGAAAAACTAGGATCGTTGACTTGCTGCGCCAACAAAATTGCGTGGCATCGCGCGATCATATCCCCTTCAACTGACACAGGAATCGGGCTGCTTCCACCGATGCTGTTATTCGCTCCGGCGCGGGTGACGAAGACGGGAAACGAAAATAATGCCGAGCCAAGCACGTAGCGTACGCGCCAGTCAGGGTCGCCGTATAGCTCTTCCAGATTTCGCGCAGATTCACGATCTCCGAGCTTCCCCAGCGCTTCGACGGCTGCGACGCGAACCAACGGATCGGTATCCGCAAGCAATGAAATCAAGGGGTCTACGGCCTTTTTACTACACGAAGAAGCGAAGGTTTCGGCGGCTTTGATTTTTTGTTCGGAAGATTGTGCAGTCAAATCTTTGCTGAGTTTTGCAATCGCAGGATTATCTTCTCCGCTAAGTGCTTCGCATTGTTCGATCAACGTCGGGATTTTCAACGCGAATTTTTCATCGGGTTTCGTGGCCGTTTGCGCTGAGCCAAACCCTGCGATCAGTAAGCAAAACAACAACACGTGAGGATAATTTTTCATATTTTAACTCAAAGTAAATGAAGAAATTTTTGACAGGATTTACACGATGAATAGGATATTTCTAGCGGCTTGCTGATCACCAGACATTGTCCATTGGATATTACGGTGATTGTCAATTCGTAAGCCATCAACACTGTCTTTTCCCGAGTAATAATGAAAAATGAACAATGGCGAATGAAAAATGATTCATGAGTCGCAGCCAACGAAAATTACAATCTAAAATATTTAATGAATCTTTAATCTCCTGAATCCTGTTCATCGTGTAAATCCTGTCAAAATATTAATTCACCTGTTTAGATCGTCTTCGGATTCGTATCAGGATTTTCAGCCGTCAACAATTTCATTGCCCGCGAAGCGTGCGCGACGGTAATCATGGCATCTCCAAGCTGTTTCGGCTCGAAGTTCTTGAGCTGCTCCA
Source organism: Blastocatellia bacterium (assembly GCA_043736395.1). Classification (GTDB taxonomy): domain Bacteria; phylum Acidobacteriota; class Blastocatellia; order RBC074; family RBC074; genus JAFDVL01. The sequence goes on from JAYTCQ010000381.1 coordinate 3,004, forward strand.
ATTTCAAGCTGCGCAATTTTACCATGGCTTCATAAAGTCGCTGCTCACCGACTTGGATGTATTTTTGATCCTGTGCGGTTGGCTGATAAAGTTTATGCAATTTGGCGTAGTTGATGGATTCAAACAAATGGCCGAGCAATTTGATCAAAGCGCGCTGGGTTAGCATCTCAATGACTTCATCTTTCGTGATGCCATTTTTCATCATGTTTGCCGCCAGCATCGCTTCTTCTTTCGGATCGGGAGAAATCGGGCCCTTGCCTAAGGTACGATATTTATTTTCCAGCACATCAGCGTTTTTCGCGGAAAGATAAATCGTATGCTTAATGATAGTCTGAATTCTGGATTTAAAATTTTTGTCGGTGTAGCCATGTTTCAGGCAAGACAAAAACGCATAAATTGAGTGCCCGCCAAAGCAGACAAACTTCTCCTCTTCGTTTAAGAATTCAATCGGGATGTCTTCACCTTTGGCCTGAGTCTCTTTCGTCATCTCACATTTTGTTTCGTATTCCAACAAAGCCTTATCTATTACATCCGTTAAATTCACCGTTTCGTTGTAGGCATTCGTCCAGGTTCCTTTGCCTCCGGGCATCAAGATCGAAAAAGAAATTAATCCCCACGGCAAATGATCGTGCGCGTAATTCGTGTCGTATTTTGTTAGATCAGTGGCATTAAATCGAAAGAGACTTTTGGCATGTTCGCTGAGGTCTTGCAGTGTAAATTTCGTCGCGCCAACATTGACTGGCTGGGTCAAACTAACGCCCGCTTCGAGAAAGGTTTTCAGAAAACTATTGTCGTGAACTTCCACATTGGCCCGTTTGAATTTCACATAAGTTTTGCCGTTCACGTTGATGGTTTCACCGTATGTATTGCAAAGATAATCAACGGTGGAAGAGCCATCGCCACGTTTGAAATTTTTCCCGAAAGCGCGAACGGCGTGAATCAAATTTGATGGCGAATCTAAAACCTTCGCAAAATAATTCAGCATTTCATCGGCGGCAATAATCGCATTGCGCTGATTTGGGATCATCGTAGTCGGCTCTATCGGCGGCAACGATGACTTGACCGCAGCGGCTGTGGCGGATGGCGTGGGCGGAAGCGATCTGGCGGGAGCTGGCTTCGGGTCTTCACAGGCCGATAGTCCGACTAATCCGGTAGCGAGTGTTCCGAAAACAAATTGACGACGATTGGAATGGAAAATTTTTGTCATGATTGAAAATTGAAATAGTGGCTTAAGCTGGCAAGGGGCGGGTGCGAGGAAGCCGGATAAACGATGGGGACGGAAACGAACAGAAGGTACTCTATCGCAGGATTTTATGTCAAGAAAGTTCTAAGTAAGTGCTGAGTGCTGAGAAGAAAGTGCTGAGTAGAAAGACACTTACTACTCAGCACTCAGCACTTATCACTTCTTTAAAGCGCTCCAATTTCTTTGAGTGCTGTTTTGACCTGAATATTTGTTGGACGCTCGTACGTCACCTGATCAAATAGGCGATGCGTGACAATGCCTTTTTTATCAATGATGTAGGTAATCGGGTAGGGGATTCCCGGCTTATAACTTTCTTCCGCAGGATTATAAATCCCATATTTATCCACCACTTCGTGCGGTGTATCACTGAGCAAAGTTATATCGAAAACACCAGGAAATTCATCTTTATCCGTAGCAGTTATTATCTGCTTAGATTCTTCATGTGTATCAAGACTGATGCCAATAATTTTGACAAGACGTTTTTCTTGAGGTGAAAGGAGCGATTTCAACTGTCCCAGTTGAGCTTGGCAATGCCCTCAGAAATGGCCTCGGTAAAAAACTAAAACCACTGCTTGCTTGCCCCGAAAATCTGACAATTTTACTGTCCGCTTGTCCATGTCTTCCAGCGCAAAATCCGGGGCGGGTGATCCTACGAGGATACGGTTCAAATCGGTGCGAGCCATATCAATCGGAGGGAGAGTCGGAGTCGGCGAAGGTGGCGGCTGTGTCGGCAGTTCTTTCGTTAATGAGCTGACATCAGCAGATTTGTTCGAATTTTCGCAAGCCGTCATCCACGAAAGAATCACCAAAAAAGAAATCAGGATCGTAAGTTTTTTTGTCATATTATTTTTACCTAACGATTTTTACCTGGACACCTTCGCGTGAAATTTTATAAGGAATCACTAAACCACCAGCTTTTGTGAGCGCTGCTTCGACTTCAGATTTTCTTCCGTCTTCGCAATAAAAAGCTACACAGCCGCCGCCGCCTGCGCCACAAACTTTGGCGGATTGCCCGCCATTTGCCTTGGCAATTTCAATTAAATTATCAATTTCCGGAGTTGAGATATTGGGAACCAGATCGCGACGACTGGCCCATTCTTCAGCGAAGATCGCTCCGATGGAATCGAAGGCATTATCGCGCAAAGCATTTTCAATTTTCACGGCGGTCTGGCAAATTCGCTCAAATTTATGGAAGAGTTCCTTGTCCCCGTCAATGTGAGCTTTTGTCATCGCCCAATTGTTCGCGCCGGAATTGCGCGGCGCGTGGCTGTAACAAAGCGCGATTCGGCTTTCAAGTTTTTCAATGTCGGTTGGAATTTCTTCTCGAAGGACGCCTTCAATCTTCAATTGCACGTTGGAAACGCTGCCATACACTGCCGGAAAATAATCCTGAAAACCGGCAGGAACCATTAAAACCTGGGTTTCAATATTCGCCGCTAAAAACGGAAGCTGAGTTTGCGTGTAACGTGATCCGGTGAGCTGATTCAGCCCAGCACAAAGCGCGATATTCAATGCCGACGATCCAGCCAGTCCGGCACCCGCCGGAGCCATACAATCCGTCGTGATATTCAGTCCGGTTTCAGGTTTGAAAAAATGTACGATCTTGGAAATCAATGATAGTTGCTGATCAGATTTCAATTCGTCGTAAGAATCAATTTCGACTTCGGATTCACGGTCTTTGGAGACGAATTTGAATCGTTGATCGCGGCGAGTTTCAATCCGGCAACGAGCATACTGATCTATCGCAAAATTTACGGTTTGCGCACGTTCGTGAAAAAGATAAAGCGGCCAAATATCAACGGTGCCTCCGGCAAGGTCAATTCTGGTGGGAGCCTGTGATTCAATAATCAAAATAACTTCCTCAAAAGTTAAGCGGCGCGCGAATGGCGGTGGATGTTGTGTTTTTTTCGCGGGGCCTTATTTATTACGACCATTTCTGTTTTTTTTTGACGTAAAAGCGGCGGTTCTCTGAGTCCCAGAATCCCAATTTCAGGGATTTTATGTTGAATCAAATTACGTTCAATCAAATACACCAGATAGGCGATGATCACGGCAATGAACGCTGCAATCAATAATATAAATCCGATTTTTTGAACGCGACCAATAATCAATTCGACGGCTTCGCTGAAGAAAAATCCGATCCCGGAAAGCAATCCTACCCAAACCATACAACTGGCCAATGTCAGCGGCGCAAAACGGGCAAAACGCATTGGCGCAAAGCCCCAGAAAATCGCGCTAGCAGAACGCAATCCATAAATGTACTTCACTAAAAAGATCGAATAAATTCCAAAGCGTTGGCAGAGTTTTTCCAGCTTCGGTTCAGCACGTCTGATAAAGATACTTTGGCTAATGGTTTTTTTGCCATAATAACCAAACAGCCAACCGATAGTGTCGCCTAAAAATCCGCCCAAAGTACCGCTCAAAAAAACTTCACCAGGCGTAAACAACCCGTAATGCGCCAGCACTCCGGCAAAAAGCAGGGTCATTTCACCTTCAAACATCGCGCCCAGCAGTATCGCCCAGAGGCCATATTCGCGGATCATGTTTTCAACTAATAACAACAAATTGAAGTCTCCGATCCTCTTTTAATGCACTGCTATGAAAAATCTGATGCGTTCAACTTTTTCGTTCAGCAAGTTTCATTCATTCTTCAAACCAATAACTCGCATAAGAAACGTTCAATCGAACTGTTAATTCAAGTTTGCTTCTTATATGAGAACGCGGCTTGTTAATTTAAAACTAAGATACCCGAAGCATAAATTTTCGGCAAGTCTGACGTTCAGAGTTACGCGTTTACGCGTGTAAGGGTTTTCTAAGACACATACACTCGTAACTCTGAACGTTAAATCCCTAACTAAAAAACAGCCGCACCGGATTCGCATTTTTTCCATCGACGATTATATTCAACTCCACTTCCCCTTTGCCTCTCAGCGCAAGTGGTAACCGCAAATTGATTTGATCCAGCCCAACATATGTACCTTGCGCACCGGCGTACAAAACCTCTACTGGCAAACCGCCAATCGTTGCAGTCACATTTGAAATTTTATTGCGCCAGCCCGTTCCATACAGTAATAAAAAGTCCTGCGCCCCAGCTTCGCTGCTTAATTGAATTGGAAGCGCCACAGCTTTTCCCTGGACACTATCGTACTGCGAAACATTCTCGAAAATAGATTGATTGCTGGCATTGACGTGCTGCACATTCGCGGCGGGATACCCCTGACCGTTACTATCCGCGGTAAAAAGCGCCGGAGCAGTGGAATTGATTAATCCCATTCCCGTGAGCACTTCTCCGTTACTCTTCGTGACACGAATCAAAGCTCGTCCTGGCGCGACGGTGGTGGGAAGATAAAAATTAATTTGCGTTGGAGAAATATAAAAAAGCTGAGCAGTAGTTTCAATTCCCTTCACATCAAGAATTGAGACTTTCACACCTGATAAAACAGATGGTAGCGGCAGGCTTGTGGCCTGATCAATAAGGGTCGTGAAGCCATCTCCAAAAATTGAAACGATCCCACCGGGAGAAAAATAATCCGGCAAATAACTCGCTGCCGAAACTGAAGTCGGAGCCAGCCTCACATACCGATCAAAAAAATCTGCGACCCGCTTTGTCATTTCTGTTCGCGCCGGATTTATCAGGCCTCCAGATGGAGCGTATTCGTGTTCGCTGTTTCTGACCAAAGTAAATTGCGATGGGATTTTTGCGGCTTGCAACTTCGCGTACAACGCCTGCGGTTGTTGGTTAGAAACGATGCTGTCGAATTCTCCTCCTACCAAAAAAAATGGCGGCGCATTTTTCGTGACGAAATTTACCGGAGAAAATCCTGCCCATTTTCCGGTAGTTCCAAAAACAAAAATGAATCCGCTTTTATCGAAAAATGACCAATCTGAAGTCGTCAAATCTGAGGGCGGAAACAGCGGCGCGGCAGCTAAGACTTTTGAAGATTGATCGAGGTAATTTCCGGCGTTATCCCAACCGGCGGAGGTATCAGCCAATGCCACAAGCGAAGCCAAGTGTCCGCCAGCGCTTGATCCCCACACACCAATGCGGTTCACGTCTACGTTATAAAATTTAGCGTTAGCGCGGAGCGATCTGACAGCGCACTTACAATCTTCGATATGAGCCGGAAATAAATTGGCAGGCGAAAGCCGATAATTGATTGACGCAATCACATAGCCGCGTGCCAGTAATTCAGGAATGTCATCCATTCCCGGCCCGTTCGTTTTATCGCCTCTCGACCAGGCTCCCCCGTGAATATAGATCAATGCCGGCAGCGGGCGTGCTGGAGTAATCCCTGGCAAATACACATCCATGAGCTGTGTGCCGCCAGTCGTGCAATATCCAACATCGCGTAAAACAGTCATGCCAGCAGTTTCAATTTGTTCGCGGTTCCACGTCGTGGCTGGCTGCCGACGATCTGAAAAAATTGAATTTTGCTTGTCAGGGATTTGCGCCTGAATAAGTGATAAACCGAAGATGAGGAGAAAAAAATGCGCTAAAAGTTTTCTTTGCATAAAATAATATTCTCGAAATCAAGTTTCCTTAAATTCCGCCTTCCAGTGATACTTTAAGCTTTTGATATTTTACACGTGAAATTTGGCTGTGAAAAGTTTACGTTTGCCCATTAAACCAAATTGTCGTAAAGTAATTGCCACTTGGCAAAGGAGATCCCGCAATGACCGAAACTGATAAAATTATTGAAATCCTGGGCGGCGCAAAATTTCTTGGAAAAGAATCTCATCAAAAGCAGAGCTTAAGAGCCGCTATTCAACGCGGTTTTCGCTTTGATACACTGTTATTTCTTAATGGGCTTTACGAGCTATCGGATGAGATGGCGCAAAAAATAGTGGCAGTTTCAGCGCGTACCTGGGCACGGCGCAAAGCCGAAAACAGACTTAGCCCCGTCGAATCGGATCGTCTTCATCGGTTGGCTCGCATCATTGCTCGCACCGAAGAAGTTTTTGGTTCACGCGAGAAATCGCGCCTCTGGTTGAAAGAACCCAATCGCGCGTTGCAGATGCAAACTCCGCTGTCGTTATTAGATACAGACGAAGGAACACATCGTGTTGAGGATGTCCTGATTAGAATTGAACACGGAGTCTTCAGCTAATGAAGCTATTTCGACTCTGTAGCATCCGCCATCAGGCGACGGCGTTTAGTGGAATCGGAGCCAGCTTAGCTAGTGGTAGATGGAATTATCGCGGCGAGCCGGTCGTGTATTTGGGCGGCACTTTGGCACTTACCGCCCTTGAATGTCTGGTTCATTTTTCAAACCAAACTCTCCCTGACGATTATATTTGCCTGACTGTAATTGTCCCGAAAAGCATTAAAATTAAAATCATTAATCCCGCGAAATTAACAAAAGAATGGTGGCTAGAAGACGCACCTGCGAGGACACAAGTATTAGGTAGTGAGTGGCTCCAGAGCAAGACTTCCGCGTTATTGAAAATTCCTTCAGCGATTATTCCCACTGAGTTCAATTATCTGCTCAATCCTCAACATAAAGATTTTCCGAAGTTGCGGTTTTCCTCATCAGTAAAATTCCGCTTTGATCCACGATTACAAACTTGATTTTTTTGCTTATCGAAAGCGATGCGAAGGGTAGCCGATGTGAATATGCGCGCCAGTGGCATTCCCTGGAATTGCGCCGCGAAAAGCCGTAAATGGAATTCCCGCGCTGCGTAAATAGCTTATCAGCACCTGCGCTTCGAACGTGTCAGGATGTAAGGCTACATCAAAAGAATTGCTGTGATCAAAGCCTAAACGATTGTGCGTTTCTGATTGTCCGAAGGCGCTGATCGGCAAAGAGCGACGCGTTCGCCCCTGAAAGAAACCTTCGACTTTGCCGTAATCCCGCAACGTCCAGAAAGCACCGCCTGTGTAACGAATGTACCTGCGATTATCAAAATACACGTTGGGACGCTGCAAACTCGCGTTCATTCGGGCAGTGTCGGTCGTTTCCATCATCGCGATTTCAACGACGAACTGTTCCGCTTGAAGAATTTTTTTGTTGGTGTCTTTGATGTTGCTGACAATTAATTTCAGCTCTTCATCAATTGGAGTAATTTCAGGCTGCGCCATTAATCCATCCGCCACTAATTTCTGTTTTTTGGCGATGTCGTTGCTGAGAATCGCCTCGCGTTCGCACAGTGGGATCAATAATTTCTCTAAACTATTTTGATAATTTGCTGTCGCTTCGATTAAGGATTCGCGTGAAGCTTTGGATTTCACCGCCAGCTCTTTTATTTTTTCAGCGTTCTTTTTCGCATCGAATTTTGGCGCACGGGCTTTGCGCTGCGCCGTACAAGGCAACCATAAAACTAAAACTCCGATAAAAATAAAAATTGTCCGCGTCACAAAAAATTCAGGGCAAACATTGCTGCTTGCCCTTTCCATAAATTAAACTAATACAAAAATCAATCTTCTATTCTTACCGAGCCGAAGAAAATGTCAAATTAAAATCTTTTGTTTGCTGACAAGGCAGCAGCTCTAACTTATTGTTCGCAGCTTCTCCCTGCTTGCGAAGCGAAGTACGAAACACAGGTTCAGTGAGCGACATCTTTTCCGATTCCACTTTCGCCTTCGTCACAACCCAGTAGCTTCCCGGCTGAAGATTTTTTAAATTGTAGCTGCCGTCCGAGGATTGAGAACTGAAATACCGCAGAAGATTTTCTGCATCAACGACCGCCGTCGGAACCAGATACACCATCACTTTTTCAGGCAATGATTTCCCTGCTTCAGCACTGATTTTCCCTTGCACCGAAGCCGCGCCTTCCGCCAAAACTAAACTGACATTCGTCAAATATTGCCCTGAACCTAAATTAATTCCGGTCTTCGCCAAGTCAATTGGTTTCGCCGCCATCTTCGCAGTTTTAGGCCCAGGAGCTGTCAAGGATTTCGCGTACCAAAAATCTGTTGGCAACCTCCAACCAAGCCGAAATTCGCCCACAGATAAATCCTTGAAAGCGAATTCGCCATTTGTTTCCGGTGTGATCCCACCCATCCGCGTACCGCGCAGAGGAATGATGGCAGCTTCCTGTTTTGCAGCGTTTAAATTAATTTCTTCCAGCCATCCAGTACGATTAATTTGACAGGTACTTTTATCTCCTGAGAATTTTTCGACGGTGACTTTTCCGGCGATTCCTGCTAGCGGCAACAGCTTCAAGGTTAATCCTGAAATGTCATTTCCTTTGACTGAAACTTTCAGAGGATTTGATCTAAGAGTGGCTCGGCTAGTTGAATTTCCAATTGATTGCATCGTCGCTACTAATTCATAATCGCCGTCGGGTACGGCTGGAATTGAAAATCCACGATTTGCCGATCCTGGTCTGACATTGTCTGAATTGATCGGACTTCCATTCGAGGCCGAATAGAGTTCCACCATCGTAAAAGCGCGCGCGTCCGTGTCAGCACTGGCGGTAACAACATTTCCACTGACAGAATTTCCGTATTGCACACGATAGCGAATATCAATCCCGCTAATCTCCGCGCCTGGTTGTACTGTGACATCCTGCGCGGCATCACGAGTTGCTGAAGGATAATATATGCTGAGTTCCTTACTCTCATTTTGCGGCCCGAAGTTATTGCTATCTCTGACCTGGACGATGTAACTGCCAGCACGCAATCCGTACAGCCGATAGGCTCCGCGATCATCTGTCATTGCGCCTCGGCTGCCACCAACCTGAACCGTACCGCCTTCTTCATCACGTAACATCGAAGCCGAAACTAACACACCAACCATCGGCTCGCCGTAAGCATTTGTCACCCTTCCGATAATGACTCCGCCTCGCTTCAATAGCAACGTGACATCGTCACCGATTTTCACGCCTCCAGTTGTATCTTTCGACTCTGCAATAAATCCGGGAGCTGATGAAATAACGCCGTATAGCCCTACTTCGACATTTGAAAATTTGAATTCCCCTTTATCGTCCGTAGTCATCGCCGGAAAATTTCCACCCTGCGGCGTCCGCTTCATGGGCATTAAATTCACTCGCTGTCCGACGGAAGGTTGTCCGTCTTCGCCGATGACACGACCAGTAATTACGCCTTTGCGCGAATCAACTTTTTTAGGAGCGACCGCTCCTTTCGATTCAGGGACGAGCGCTTGCGCCGAAATGATTGAAGCCATTTTAAGAATGAAGAGGATAATCAGCAGAATTCTTTTGATCATTATTGATTTCCTCCCGTGGGCGGAACGCTGACATCAAGCGTGAGGACTACTGAAGCCTCAGCACCGTTAAGCATCACTGTTTGCGAAACTGGCTTGATTGCCATTTGAAATTGTGGAGCCGTGCCGCCTCCGACTGCTACGCCTCCGGGAGTTCCACCTGGCACTCCGCCGCCACCAGGAGCGCCGCCACCTCGACCGCCACTGCCTCTTGCTCCTCCTGCCGCTCCAATTCCTCCACCTCCGGGGAAACCGCCGCCACCAAAGCCACCACCCTGCGCGGGGCGACCTCCGCCTCCACCAAATCCACCCATCGGCAAAGCCATCGCCGTCACGGTGTATTGACCTGAAACTAATCCTTCAATGACAAATCTTCCGTTTTGATCCACCTGAGCGCCTCCACCCATTCCGCGACCGCCGCCACCACCGCCATTGGCTTTGGTTGCCGAAACCATCAATCTTGAACCGGTAGGAAGTGCGCCACCGACGACATGTATTTGACCACGGATCACTCCGTTGCCTTGCGCGACAATGATGCGAACGTTGTTTACCTGTTCGCCTGCCGCGACTTCAAAACCGCCGGAAACATCTGCTCCATCGCGTTCAATTCTGACAATGGAATAACGCGCATCAGAACGATTCATAATTGAAAACATCGCTCTACCAGGTTGCAGACCTTTAATATGAAAAGCTCCGTTCGCAGCAACTTCGCCCATCGTTCCGCGTCCTCCCATTTGAGGCCCGCCACGTCCTCCACCCGCATTTGCTGTCCGTGAAGTTCCCATCACTGAGAAGCCTGCCGAAGCGATTGCTCCTTGGTTTTGCGCGCCATCAATTACGACAAAGCCATTCACTGTCGCACCGCGTGAAGCTCTGATTTCAATGTTCGCGGCATCGGCATCGGCAATTTCAAAATCTGTTGGTTCTGAATAATAATCAGAAATCTGATCGCTTTGCACAGAAATTTGATAGGAACCTTTTTCGATCCCCGAAATTAAAAATTCACCATTCAGATCAGTTCGTTCACCATTGGCATTCATCTGCATAGCGTTCCCGCCGCGTTGATTCCGCGCGACCTGACGATAAGTAACCTGAACACCGGGAACCGGAGTTCCTGTCATCGCGTCTATCACTTTGCCTTTGGCTTCGTACGTCGGCAGCGGTTCCCCTAATTTAATTTCAATATCCTTGGTTTCGTTGCCTTCCATGACGTCTACGGTTTGCGCTTCAGCTTCGGTGAAAACACTCGGATAATAAGTCAGAGGATAGCGTTGCCGAAAATTTCCAAATCCACGCGGCCCACCTCCGCCGCCTGCATCTCCGGCACTCACCAGATATTGTCCTGACGGAATTCCGAACAATCGAAAAGCGCCGCGATCATCCGTAGAATTCGTCATCCCCGAAGTGCTGGCGGAAAAAAACACAGTTGATGTTCCATCGGGATTTTTCGTTCGTAACGTCACGCGTTGTTCAATCGCCGGAGCGCCATCGGGCCTTAGAATTTTCCCGGTAATGACTCCGCCGATTCGCATCGAAATATCAATATTTTCGACATTTTCGTTGTCGTTCACGATGACGGATTTTCCGCGAAACGGGCCGGTTACATCGCTACTATCAGGGACGTGCGCCATCGCATTTGGCATCACGATATAGTTTCCTGCCGCCACGTTCGTGAATTTGTATTTGCCATCTTCGTCGGTTTTAACGGCTTGTCCACCGCGTCCTCCACCGCCGCCTTGCCCGTTGCGCATCAGATTCACTGTGATACCGCGCAGAGCCTTGTCTTTGCTGGAGATTCGACCGGATATCGTAGAGTTCGCAATTTTCGCGGGAGTCGCTTCCGGTGCAGGCGTACGCTGAGCAACACCGACCAACGAAGCAAAAATCATCATCGTCATTAACCAAAAAAGTTTTCGCATAATTTTATCTCCACTCTTCCGTGGGAACACGGTTCGATAATTTCAAATACTGGAATTGATCGAACTACAATCCAAAACGCTGACCGAGGCAACTTGGTTACCCAAAGTTTGACGGATTGCTGTGACTGGTAGATTATCAAAAGTACAATAGGCGTCTCGCCTGTTGAAAAGTACGATAGGCGTCCCCGCCTGTCGAGGACGCGGCGAGCGAATCACCTGCGATGGAAATTGTAAGAGTCACCGTGAACGACAGGCGGGGACGCCTATCGTACCCTTTTCTCGGACATAAAATTATGGAAGCATTAGGAATGATCGAAACGCGTGGCTTGGTAGCCATGATCGAAGCCGCCGATACGATGGTGAAGACGGCGAACGTCACGCTCGTCGGCTGGGAAAAAATTGACGCCGGACAAGTCATCGCCATCGTCCGCGGAGAAGTCGCCGCCGTTAAAGCCGCCGTCGAAGCAGGCTCCGCCGCCGCCCGACGCATCGGCGAAGTGATTTCTACACACGTCATTCCACGTCCACATTCGGATGTTGATGAAGGAATTTCTGTTTTGAAAACTGGAGAGACTACGCGAAAACCGATTAGCGGATCGGTGCGATAAAGGAGCATGGAGTACAAACTTTAGTTTGGTTTTACAGTACGCCAATGTAAAACCAAGCTGAAACTTGTACTCCATGCTCCCTGTTTTGAATATAATTTCGAACTCGTGAATGCTTCTAATAATTAAAAGAAGTTTCCGTTATTGAAAATGTGAGTCATCCACAGAATTCATATCATGTTGCGGCTTGGTGCAAAGATGAAATTTCAATCTCAAAATCCTCATGAAGTATTTTACTTATAAACTTGTGTCAGCAGCCAATAATTGGATTAATCAAAGTGACAAACAATTGAATCTTGCTGAAAACCGATTCTGGAAAACCGTTGACGATTACAATCTTTCATTAGACCGATTAAAACCACGTATCAGTATTTCAGCTTGGCAGTTTTTTCGTCATGGATTTGCTGAAACAGGCCTTCACGATGGTCGGCTATTAACATTCAATATCGGGGATGGTTTGAATTTTGTGACCGATGGAAAAGTTCCCTTTCGACTGAATAAGCAAGGCGTTGGCGCTTGTATTGAAATTCTTAATTATGAACAAACATTTCATCATGTGTTTGAATTGCGCGGGTTAAAAAATGCGACAATGAACATTGTTTTAGAGGAAATTACGGGCAATAAATGTATTGGAGACATTTTCACGTACGAGTTAACAGCATTAGATAATGAGTATTTACGATTAGGCTTCCTATTTGCGAAAGGGGCAGAAATTGAAATCTCATTCCGAAAACTTGTTTATAAAAGACATCACCTTAAGCGCCAATATGACTTGAATGACATCTACTGTTAACGTGACATAATCTCTGTTTCAAAATAGACGCTTGGTCAGTACGACAAGTTTCACTGCTACAACGCGCAACAGCTAAAGGGTCGTAATGCAGCTATTGACGTTATGGTTACTCTCTATTTTAGAATTCGATTACCTAAGGTCACCGCAATGTGCCGATTGGCAGCTTGGGTAAAATCGCCTGAACTTATTCCACCCCTAGAAATTACTTTGGCTGATGTATTTGACTATATCGTTGACGAAAATGGGCATCGGCGTGGCGCCGCACTATTCTTGTACGAAAGCGAAGATTGGACAGTATTTGAAGATTTATCAGGGTATTACTGGACACTTGATGCCTCGACTTGGCAGTCCTTTGCTCAAATGGATGACTTTATTTTTGCTGGTTACAATGACTCAATTCCCTATGGCGCACTGGTTGTTATTGAAAATGGCGTCGTCATTCGTGACTTTCTTTTTGATGCTCATAATCCTGATGAAAATATCAATCGTAGTGAACTTGTTAATGCTCAAAATCCTGACGAGAATATTAATCGTGGGGAACTTGTTAATTACCCAATGGAACCAATTGAGACTTGGGTTGACGTTGCATCTTTCGTTGATTCGGATGAATTCTTCTTCTCAGACACAGGAACACTTTGGTTACATTCGACAACTGCATAATTTGTTCTTGGACGACCAGAGAGAGGTAAAGAAGAGTATCATTTAAAACCGTGGTCAGCGACTTCCTCTCTACTCTATTAATTTGGAGCAAGCACATGATCGTTGGAAAAGTGAAAGAGATTTGGCGTTATCCCGTGAAATCAATGCGGGGCGAGAAACTTGATCGATGCGCGGTTGAAGTTTCAGGCATCCCCGGAGATCGAGGCTGGGCGCTGCGCGACGAAAAGGCTGGTGAAATTCGCGGCGCGAAGTACATGCCGCAGTTGTTGAATTGTTCTTCCCGCTACTCCGAGCAGCCCGCCGATGGGCGGATTCCACACGTAGAAATTACTCTCCCCAATGGCACGCTGATTGGCAGCGAGGCGCCGGACGTAAATTCCGATTTGTCAAAATTGCTGGGGCGGGAGGTCTCGCTCCATTCGCTGCAACCAGCCAGCAATAAAGCTCATTATAAACGCGCTCAGGCTGGGGCATTGGTGATGAGCCGCTTGAGTCGCATCAAATCGCTGCGTCCTCATCTGGGAACCTTAATTCGCTTTGCGGGATTGGATGGGCCGACGCGTGAAATGTTCAGCCGCGAGTCGGATGAGCCGCTGCCCGATCTCTCCGATATTCCATCTGAACTGTTCGAGTTCACTTCGCCTCCCGGAACTTATTTCGATCTCGCGCCGCTTCATCTGCTGACGACTTCATCTTTGTCGGCGATGGCTCAACTCAACCCGGAAGCCAAGTGGGACGTGCGGCGTTTTCGTCCTAATTTCCTGATTGAAACAAACCCCGAAATTGAAGGATTAGTTGAAGCGAACTGGGGCGGGCGAACGCTCCGACTGGGAGATTTGACGCTGAAGTGCTCTATCCCAACAGTTCGCTGTGGGATGACCATGCACGCGCAGGCCGAATTACCCAAAGACCCATCGGTACTAAGAACCATCGTGCGTGCCGCTGAACAGTGTCTTGGGATTTATGGAAGTGCGATAGAATCTAGTCATGTGCGTGTTGGTGACGTAGTGGAATTACTCTAACGAGAGGTTTAAAAATGCGATTTATTTTGTTGTCTCTGCTGTCCGTTCTTTTTCTAAATTGCTCTACAAATTTAGCCCAAAACAAACTATTAGCAGAGCTTTCTCCGGCGCTTCAAAAAATTAAGCAAAAGAAGCCGCTGACACCCAAACAAAAACTTATTGCGTCCGCTGCGGAACAAGTTGGCGTGACTACGGAATACGATCCGGCGTATGCAAAACTCACCTATCCCGGCGGAGACGTACCCGCTAAAACAGGAGTCTGCGCCGATGTCATTATCCGCGCCTTTCGTGCGATTGAAGTTGATCTGCAAAAAGAATTGCACGTTGACATGAAAAAGAGCTTCGCCAAGTATCCGAAGAAATGGGGCTTAAAAAAACCGGACACCAACATTGATCATCGCCGGGTTCCAAATTTAATGACATGGCTTGAACGCCAGGGAAAATTATTGCCGCTAACAACAAACGCCAATGAATACATACCCGGCGATGTCGTAGCCTGGGAATTAGCAGGCGGCCTGACGCACATCGGAATCGTCAGCGATGTCAAAGCCGATGACCAGCAAACGCATCTGATCATTCATAATATCGGCGCGGGCGCGCAGATTGAGAACCGATTATTTGAGTGGAAAATTATTGGGCATTATCGTTATTTTGGATAACTTTGTTTTGCCGTAACCATAGTGCTCACATGATCAACTGATCTGTCCTTTGAAGATGTAAATCAGCAGCCTTGTCATATTCGGCATCATTCAACATTTCACCAATTTTATTCGTCAAGTCTGACAACGAACGACGATTGATCGCCGAAGCTGAAATGGCGTGATGGGTAACACAAAGATTTTGAATGACTTCAGGATCAACGAGGTCAGCTTTATTGAATACTAATAGGCGCGGAATGTGATGGAGTTCCAATTCTTCTAAAATTTTCTCAACCGAATGCAGCTGATTTTCCAGGGTTGGCGACGAAGCATCCGCCAGATGAACCAATAAATCGGATTCTTCGATTTCTTCCAGCGTTGCCTTAAACGCGTTCAGTAAATCCTTCGGCAAATCGCGGATAAATCCTACTGTATCGTTGATGATAATTTCCTGATCCTGCGGCAATCGCAACCGCCGCGAAGTCGGGTCAAGGGTTGCAAACATTTTCTGTTCCGCGACAACTTTGCTATGCGTTAACTGATTCAGAAGCGTACTTTTTCCGGCATTCGTATAACCCACAATCGAAACAATCGGTAAATCTTTTCTTGCACGTTGTGCCCGTCGTTGTTGGCGACTCTCGCGTACCTTGTCTAATTGCTGCTCCAAAAGTGTAATGCGATCACGGACGCGGCGGCGATCAACTTCGAGTTTTGTTTCACCCGGCCCGCGCCCTCCGATGCCTCCCATCAGGCGCGACATCGCCGTCCCTGAACCTGAAAGACGCGGCAACATATATTTCAACATCGCCAGCTCCACTTGAATCGTACCTTCGCTGGTGTGAGCACGTTGCGCGAAAATATCTAAAATTAATTGTGAACGATCTACAACTTTTAAATCTGTCGCGGCGTTGATGGTACGTACCTGGCTAGGTTGAAGCTCACGATCAAAAACAATCATGTCGGCTCCGAGTTGAAGGCAACTAATGATGATTTCTTCGAGCTTTCCTTTTCCGATCAACGTCGCGGGATCAAGCTGTTTCCGACGCTGGATAATTTCATCAAGCACCACCAAACCGCCAGAAGTCGCGAGTTCGCGCAACTCATCCAACGATTCACGCGCATCAATTAAACTCGCTGTCGTGACGCTCACGAGGATGGCGCGGTCCCGGCGGTCAGAAGCCTTGCGCGGGGCACGATTGCGCGACATTTCCGCTTCCAAGGATTCAATCAATTCAAGAAAATCAACATCAAGCTGACTTGGAATTTGGGGATTGAGAAATTGATATTGCGGCTTCAGCGTAGCGCCATCTTCGTCGTGAATTTCCGAAGTGGGCATCATGTGTGCAATTTTGACCAAGCCCGGTAAACCCGATTGCTTGTCGACGTCAATGATTCCCATTAAATCCAGCCGCAGCAATGCTAAGTCCGTCAAATCGTCCTGCGTTAACGCTTCACCGCGCAGATGCGTATGAATGCAGCGCAATCCATTAAAACGCGATTCGTCCAGACGTGAGCGCGCCTGTGCCGGGAGCGTAATTTTTGACGCATCTCCCACGATGACGTGCTCGATGTGACCTTTGCGGTCAATCAGAACTCCGAGCTGTCGTCCGATTTCGTGGGAAATTTCGCTCATCTGCCGAGCTAATTCTGAAGTGATGATTTCGTGAGGAGGAATCCGACGGGCGGAAAGTTTTTCGATCCGCTTCAACTGATTCGCTTTTAAGCCTTTTATGTTGCCTTCAATGTTTGAAATAACCTAAACTCCTTTTTCGGAAATAACTATTTGGAGGGATTATGCAGCAAAGAATTTTTTCACTGATTCTCATTTTGTCCTCAATCGCCGCCTTCGCGCAAGCTCCCGCGAAAAAACCGACGAAAGATGAAGTTTATCACGCGATGGCAACCGTAATTATCGCACAATCTGATTCGCCAATCTCGACGGTTAAAAATGTTCTAGGTGAAACACTTGAAGTCGGAGACAGCACGATCAATCCGAAAGACGGCAAAGCGACCGTCAACGTGAAAGATAAAAACGATAAAGATAAAAGTATCCCGATGATTTTCGCGCTGCAACCGGACGGATTGTGGAAGTGGGAACAGTTTAAAAATGATTTCAAATTTTATCCGGTAGATCGCTTATTCCCGTACGCAAAAGGTGAGCTGACAGCTTTCAGAAAATCAGTGGATACGGTTTACAGCCAATACTTACAGGCTGAAACGAACTACAGCGAAGCTGCTTTCAAATTGCTTGATACGGCCAAAGCCGTATTAAAAAAAGCCCCTGAAGCATTGGCTCCATTGAACGTTGCGCGCGAAGCCTACAAGAAAGCGCAGGAATCAAAAGAATCCGATCAAGTTAAAAATGCTATCCGCGATCTGAAAACAAGCATCGAACCTCTGGGACATTTAGCTGATGAAAATGAAACGTTGAAAACCAACGATGCTTATTTACGATTGAGTACTGAATTAGAAGCAGCAAAGAACAGAACTTCACAGGCGCGAAAAGATTATTTTACGAGCATTGATAATTATGAGGCGAAGCTCAATCAATTTCCTTTCATCCTTGTCGCCTACGGCTTGGGATTTACAAAAATTGAGCCGCTAATTGAACCCGAGCAATAATGGTAGCGTGAACTGTTAGTTCAAGCATTCGGTGAATTAACAGTTCACCGTACAAAAAGCATCGAACTTTACAAACCTATATTTCGTTTGTACTGTCGGCACTAAAGCCACTAAATATCCAGGAGAAAATCATGTCAGATCAAAACAACGAACAAATAGCTCCAATTTACACCTCGCCACAGCCACCAAATAAAAATACCCCCGTAGACGATGTTGTCAACGCGATCCGCGACTTTATTTCAAAGGCTCCCGACACGTTCAATAAAGCTGTCGAACGCGCCGTCAATGTCAGAGATACGACTGTCCTGTTACGTCTGGCAGAACAAGAATCTGACGCAATTGACACTTTAGTAACCGCCGGAATTTATAAAAGTCGCGCTGATGCCGCCAACTTTCTTATCGCAGAAGGCATTAAAGCGCAGGCTGAATTGTTTGCCAAAGTGGAAAGCAAAATGGAAGAAATTGAAAAGCTGCGCAGCGAACTAAGGCAATCCGTCGCGCCATAATTTTTTTTGCCACCTACAACTTGTTCCTAATAATCCACTTGTACACGTCGAAAAGCTTTGACTTAAGACAATTGCTTCGGTAGTCTTTCATCTCTTAGCGAATAATTGGTAATTCCTCACAGCAGTTACGGCGTCTCAGCCGTCTATACTTTTCAACAGTATTTTTGCTGGTGAGGAAGTGTTGCGTGAAAGGTGCTGTGGAAAGTTAGGTTTTGCAATTATGTGGTCCCCCAAATTTCTTTGCTTCTCACCGAAGTGTCGTTTTTCTCTCAGTTTTAGTGCTGGGATTTGTTTATTTTTTTTGATTGTGGCTTCTATCGCGATGAGCTGGCAGGTTATCGCTAGCTTCTCTGTGGCACAAGGCGGAGGGAAAATACCGAAATGTCCGCGTGGACAAAAGCCGCAATTGATAACGGATTCAATGTCAGCCCGATATGTTTGCGTTTCCGACGGAAAAAAGCCAACACCGACACCCACAATTAAACCCACCGTTAAAATCACTCCGACACCCCCCACGCCGAAGATAACTCCGACGCCGACACCGCCACCTGCAACTGCGCGTGAATGGGTGCTGCGTGAAGCTAAGGCACGTCCGAACGATCCTTGGCCACAGGGCAAATCGCACGTTTTGTTGGGCATTCCCGGCAGCCCTGAAAAAGAGAAAGGATATTTGGAACCTGGCGGCAGTTTCAGCCCGGCGGTGGGAAGTTTCGGGATTTCATTCTGGATGACTGATCTCAGGGGAAATCTGGTTGCCTCCAGCGATACCATTGAAAGTGGTCAGCAACATACGCATCAATGGGTAGGGTTAGAGAGCAGTCGCACGCCTGGAATCAAGACCAGCTATGTGTCTAAATATGTCGCGACTTGGACTCCTGTCGGAACCGGGAAATGGGCATTGGATTTACAAATCACTGCCAGTAACACAGCGAAAATATTTTTTGTTATAAGAAGCGCTGGTCCCGCCGGAGGCAGAGTTGATGCCTTAAAATGGGATGGCAATAATTTAGTCGTTAATGATCGCTGGAACATCAATTTTGGGCGCCCGGTACAGGATGCTGCGGTTCGCGTCGGACAGGAAGGCGACAAAGATTGGAAGACTGCACTACTGCGTGAAAAAGATAGAAAATTTAAAGATGGCTGGGGCTTTGCGACGGTAGATTTATCCGCTGACAAAAATTGGAAAGTTGAAATCACTGACAAAGTTGCCACGAATGTGCCTGCCTATACTTACAATAATTTGCGTTCGAATTTGGAAATTTTTGTCAACAGTTCGGAATTTAATGACAGCCTGAACGCGCAGGTAGCGCATCTACTGATGGGTATTACACGCAAAGAAATCTGGCCGGGCGATCCAATGAACTATAGCAAAAAGCGCAGCCGCGAAGCCGCTTATACAATTGTTGCGCTGATGCGCGCAGGACACATTGAAATTGCCAAAGAATTGTTGACCGAGTTGGCGGAGGGTTATACGTGGGGCGCGACTGACGCCGATGCGACAGGATTGTTTTTGTGGGCAGCAGAGGAAGTAACTGCCAAATTATTTCTGCGCGAGCCTGACAATGTCTATGCTTTTAAATTGTGGACTCAGGTAAAACAAAAAGCCGACGAATTAACCGCCGCTCGCATTGCCCAAGTCAGTACCGGGCAAAGGGACGCACTTTACGTGCAGGCACTGAACTATCGAGGGTTGCTGGGTGCGGCAAATTATGCCGAGCGATTGCGCAAAATGGATGACGCGAATCGTTATCGTAATCGCGCCGCTGAATGGAAACAGGCGTGGGATACTGATTACAAAACGCAAATTTTCAGCGATTTCCCCTATTACTCTGGCTTATGGCCAAGTGGCGTTACCACTGCAACGCGTGAATTTACGCAAGGGTTGGAAACACGCTGGAAAATATCTCACAACAGTGAAAGCGGATTCCAGCAAGCTCCCACGCGACCTTCTTTGGCGTTCGCCGATGCACACCAATGGCTCATGCTGGAAAATTCAGATCGCCCGTGGCAAACACTTCAGTGGTTCTGGCAACATCAAACAATGCCTGGCCTGTATTTTTGGAGTTCACAAAACGAAGAAAATCCCGGAAAAAACTGGGAACAGGTTCGCGGATGGGTGAATGCTCCGACAACGGCTACGATGCCTCATTATTGGACCGCAGCAGAATTACTACTGCTACAGCTGGACATGCTCGCTTACGTGGATGACACAGCGCGCGAACCTGTCCTGGTGATTGGCGCAGGCATCCGTCCTGATTGGGTGAACTTGCCAATGAATGTGAATGGGATTCCGACGAACTTTGGTGAAATTAGCTGGGATTGGAACGCGAAGGATAAACGCCTGACAATTCTTGTGGCTAATAAACAAATGAAAGATCGGCTCAACAAAAACAAAGATCGCTTAGTGCGAGTGGGAGCGGCTTTACGCGCCGTAATGAAAAGCAAGCCAGAAATTAAGCAGTCCGAATTAGCAAAACAATAATAAATTTAGGTTTACTTTCTATCTGCTTAGGTCTCATTAACAGGGAGGGATGGTTATGGCAAATCAAGGTATGAGCTTTTATGATTACTTCAAAGAAAGTATGGATTCGTTAGGGTTACCAGCTCCGACATCACTATTCAATACACTACAAACAGCTACTGCAAATATTAGCGCAATGCTCGCGACAATAACTAAATTAGGCAAATCGGCAACCATTGTTGAAGTCATCGGCACTGCTACCGGAAAAGCATTAGCAGTTGATGTGATAGCTGCGCTCGCAGGGATTTCCGCAGCCTTTTATGTCGGCGCGTGTGTCGGTGCGCTCGCCTATGCCAGCGGACAGTTTTTGCGCGATAATCTGTGGACTTCAAATGATGCCACCTGGCAAATCGTGCATCGGGCAAATGCCTTAGGATTAGCTGTTAATCAGGATATTGTTCTGGCCTTATCGCATCAGTTACCACAGCGAAAGGATTTGTCTAGAATTGCTTGAACCGCACAGTTCAAAAAAACAAAGCCGATTATGCGCCAAAAAATTTGTAGGGTAGGTTAAAAACCTACCCTACAGGTCGCACTCATCTGCGATCGGTGTTAGGGACTCCGGCTTTTTGCTCGTTTATCTCATTTTCCTGAGATAAGAAATCCCCCTACCGACTCCTGTTTACTCATTTTTCCGTCTGTTCTGTTTTTCTTCTAATACATTTACGAACACACAGCGCCTAAGCAATCCTCCAGAGCGAATCCGCAAAATAATAGTTACGATCAAAGAAATTTCTGGCGACTTGGAATCCACTCGCCTGTGCCAAATCGGCAATCATTTCAAGGTTGTACTTTTGCGAGATTTCCATAAAAATCGGCTCCCACTGGTTAAAATGAAATTTGCGATTTAACGCGCCGATGAGCACGTCGTGCTCTTCACGGCTGATTAAAAAGGAGCGTGCGCAAGATTCAAGCGGATGATAAATAGCGTAATGGGAAAATTTGCTCAAATCAAAATTCGCGCTGAGTTGATTATTAATTCTTTGCAGCAAATTCATGTTGAAGGCCGCCGTCACACCTTGTGAATCGTCGTAAGCCTGGATAATGACGCGCGGGTCTTTTTGTAAATCGAAGCCGATAAAAAGCAGATCGTCCGAGTTCATGACTTCGCGCAAATGCTGGAAGAAACTCAGTGCATGTGGCCGCGAAAAATTACCGATATTTGAACCCAGGAAAAGCAAAATCTTCCGCCGATTTGAAACGGTTTTCAGCGACTCCAAAATCCGAAAATAATCTCCGGTTTGCGCATTCATTTTTAGCGCGGGAAAGACTTCACGAAACTTACTCGTCAACTGGTCAACGGCTTCCTGAGAAATATCAATCGGCGCATATGTAAAATCAGTGGATTCCTGAAGAAAATGTTCGATTAAAACTGCTGTCTTACTCCCGTCCCCTGCCCCAAGTTCAATCAGATCAAATTCAGATTTATGTCCGGTGAACATAGAATGGATTTCTGCTACCTGCGTTTCAAAAATCTCCTGTTCGACACGGGTCACGTAATATTCCGGCAGCTTCATGATCTCCTGAAACAAACGAGAACCTTCGTCATCATAAAAATATTTCGATGATAAATGCTTGGGTTCTCCTGATAAACCAGCATTTACATCGGCTGCAAAAGTATTTAATTGGGTGGCACTTGATAAGCTCATAATCTTCTCGTTTAAATAATTCCAAAATATTTAAGCATGGAGTACAAGCTTCAGCTTGGTTT
>JAYTCQ010000382.1:0-22499 GCA_043736395.1 Blastocatellia bacterium
GACTGTCATCAGTGCGCTGTCCCGCATTTAAATAAGGTTTGAGTCCGGTGAGTAAAGTTGATAAGCCGGTGCCACCGCCCATGGCTACAATCTTTAATGAAGGTGACTCAGGATTCATATGGATTATTGACGATGTGGGCAGGTCTTGGTGTTCAGGCAATCATCCGCAAGCTGTAACCGGGTGACAGGTTTTCCGTGAATAATGTGTGATTCAATGATTTCCGGGATGTCAGCGGCAGTTACGCCACCATACCAAACAGCTTCGGGATAAATCACAACGGTTGGGCCGTGCTCACATTGATCGAGGCACCCGGCTTTATTCGCTCTGACTTCACCTTTTAAACCGCGTTTGGAAAGTTCCTGCTTGAATTGGAGTTGTAAAGTTCCGAGCCCCGTCGCATCACAACAGCCACGAGGATTTTCCGGCGAACGCTGATTCGTACAAACAAAAATATGATGAGAAAATTTCGGCATTTATTAGCAATAAACAAAATTCAGGCTTGGGGGGAAGCTTAGACAAAAAGATGCAACAGTGTGCCTTCTCATCCAAATTCGGTCAAGTTTTTTTCACTTGTAAGATTAGCCAAAAATAATCTGATCGCGAGCCAACCTTGGCGAACGAATTGCACCTAATAGTTTGGAAAAAAAATTGGTTCAGAAGCGTCAGTTTGAAAAATGTAAAGTTTGACACAATTCTTCGATAAAGAAGTAACAGTCGCTCGATAGGATCAGCAGCAAAGAGTGGTCAAATTGAATTAAGAATTTATTTTCTGATTTTCTGAGAAGGAGTAAATCATGCAATTGAGTGTCTCGAACGATACTTTAAGAAAAGTAAATAGCTTGCAGGATAAGAAACGCGCCAAGGTCATTAGCATTGTACGGCGACATTTAAAAGCCTGTGAGAAAAATGGCTGCCCGCTCGAAAATCTTGATCGGGTTTATCTAGAAGCAATTGAAGTTGCTGAAATGGAAATGAAATTTCCTGAAACGGAAAAAACGAAATTTCAAAGTTGGGAACCAGCGCGACATTATGACCAGTACGTTAGTCCAAAAGCGGCATAATGAGTTAGGTGTTATTTTTGTGAATAGTAATGTTAAGGGCGTTTCAAGGGAGACGCCCTTCATTTTTTGTTTTGACATCCCCTTACTTTGCTCTGGTAACGGTTTTGCCGTTCGACAACCTGATAGCCTCTCAGCTATAATCCTATCCCTTCTTAAATCTTTACATTCACGCTGCAATTAATTAGCAGTGTGTCGCAATTACAGGAGTCATCATAAAGTGAAAACTTTGGCACGTTTACTCAGCATTATGGCAGTGTTCTGCCTTTCGGGTTATCTCATTTCCGTTCAAGCTCAATATGCGCAAGCTACTGACGAAGTTTCGGTTTTTCCGGTAACTAACATCACTGACACCGCTGTCACGGCGGTACGGGGCGTCAGTGATGACGGCAAGCGCATTCTTTTTGAATCTGCCGCGAATATCACCGGTAATAATTCAGATCTGAATCCTGAAGTCTACATTTACGAAGTAGACAAGCGGACGGTTTTGCAGATCACCAATACTAAAAATATTGTTGATGCCGCCGATGCCACGAAAATTTTATTGCGGGTTTCCAATCACAACGCAGCTCTCAGCGGCGATGGGACAAAAATTGTATTTTCGTCAAATAGCGCTGATCTGGCGGGAGCAAATGCCGATGGGAATCAGGAGATTTTTCTGGCTACGTTGCCGTTGAATAGTACCGCGGCTTTCTTTCAACGCATCACGACTACGCAAGGTTCAACGACAGCAACGAATCAAATTCAGGTTTTTGACAACATTTATCCGACTGTTAACTCGAATGGTTCATTGATCGGCTTTGTCAGTAATCGTAATGCCGCGACTGGTTTGACCGGAGTGGTGAATCCTGACCTGATTGCGCAAATTATTCTTTACAACGCGACAACCGGAGCTTTCACGCAGGTCACAACCAAAAATGAAGCAGAGGGAATTGACAGCACATTTTCTTTCAAAGGATTTAATTTGAATCCGCAACTGAGCGGCAATGGCAGCACGTTGATTTTCGTTTCCGGATTTAATCACGCGCCGACTTCGACGATTAATAATGCTGATCTCAATGGTGAGGTTTTCATCTACGATGTCGCGACAAAGGTCATTACGCAATTGACGAATACTACTGGTTTTGCAGGTTATCCAGCGACGATTAATCAAGCTGGGACAGGTTTAGTGCCCGATCAGCCCGTTAATTTTTTCAATCAAAATACAAAGCACATCAGCAACGACGGTAATTTGATTGTGATCGAATCCGCCGGTGATTTAGAAGCCGGTAAAAATACTGACAAAACCCGCGAAGTGTTTATCTATAACCGGACGACCGCGAAGTTTACGCAGATTACCGCGAACGCTAATCTTCCAGCAGTTCCGACGGCTGCTGACCTGCCAAAAATTGATTACAACTTTACGCCAGGGATCAGCCCGAATGGAAGATTCGTGTTTATCTCCTCAATTCTAAATATTGTTCCGGTGGCCTCAGGCGTTACCAGCACTGTTTTGAACGACAACGCTGACGGAAGCCGTGAGGTCTTTCGTTACGATATAACCACCGGAAAATACAGGCAGCTTACCTATACGCCGCAATCACCACGTGTGCTGGATCAACGCGAAGCACTATTAATGGTGAATTCGAATGCTACAGGCACTGAAATATTTTTCACGGATGATGTGAATTTGACTGGAAGCAATCCTGATACCTCATTTGAAGTTGTGCGCGCCGTCATTCGCCCTGTAACTGAAACGAATGCTGCTGTGGCGGCGATAGTGAACGGTGCCAGTTTTATTTCACCGGACTCAACGAAGCCTGAAACGAACCCACTAGCGAGCGGTTCAATTGCTTCAATTTTTGGAACTCGGCTGGCGAATTCTGCGGCTCCCACAACGCGCTCGGATTTGGATTTTCAATTGAATGGAGTCAGCGTCACCATCACCGGAATTGCTGCCAAATTATTTTTTGTTTCTCCCGGGCAGATCAACTTTCTTGTTCCGGAAGGGTTTGCTGCGGGTGATAATGTCGACTTCATAGTCAATAACAATGGAGTTTTGTCAGCGGGTAAATTCAAATTGCAAAATGCTGCTCCCGGGATTTTCACGACTACCAGCGACGGCAAGGGAGCTGGTTCTATTGGTTGCCAGATCGTGGAAAAAGATGCGAACGGGGTAGTGCTGGGGACTTCTTATCCGAATCCTCCCTGCAAAGTCAGCACAACTTTAATTGACAGTTATTTATTGATTTATGGAACTGGATTCAAGTTTGCGGATGCTGCTTCTGTCGTCGTCACCGTAATTGCGGCTGATGCGACAACTAAGGATTACACCGTAGTCTACGCCGGCCCTCAGAATTTTTTCCCTGGTTTGGATCAGATCAATTTATTACTTCCGACTGATTTCCCGAAAGGCACCCTTAATGTCAAAGTTAAGGCGACGACTTCGGGGACCGCAGTGGAAAGTAATGTCTTTACGGTTGTGATTCAATAATCCCCTCAAGTAAGAGATAAATAAAAAGGCGTAGCCGAACAGGTTACGCCTTTTTATTTGGACTCAAGAATAAGCCTCCTTGAAAAGTAGTACGAAAAGCCATTGAAAAAAATATCAGGATACTTTGTAATGAAATAATCTCCCTCAAATTATTGATTAGAATTTTTACGAAATATGTCGCCTAAACGTTGGCAACAAATCGAAGAAATCTTTCAGAACACGCTCAAACTTTTTCCGTCCGAGCGTGAAAATTTCCTTGCCAAAAAATGTGCGAATGATGCCGAACTCCAATCTGAAGTCGAAAAGCTCCTGGCACAATTTGAAGCTACCAGCAGCTTTATCGAAACGCCTGCTGATGAAAATAACCAAGCGGGTGTCTTATCGTCCCTGATGCAATTTGATGAAATGGATTCGATGCTCGGAAGCTTGCTGGGCAGTTATAAAATAGAAAGCGAAATTGGACGCGGCGGCATGGGGGCGGTTTACGAAGCGATTCGTGCGGACGGTCAATTCCGTCGCAAAGTCGCCATAAAAATTGTCAAGCGCGGAATGGACACTGATTTTATTCTTCGTAGATTTCGCAACGAACGTCAAATTCTCGCGACACTGGAGCATCCCTACATCACACGCTTGCTCGATGGCGGTACGACCGACGATGGGCGACCTTATTTTGTGATGGATTTTATCGAGGGCTTTCAGCTTTATCGCTATTGCGACAATCATCGCCTGACGATCAATCAACGATTGATTCTCTTCACAAAAATTTGTGAAGCGGTCGAATATGCGCATCAAAAATTAGTCATTCACCGTGATTTGAAACCTTCCAATATTATCGTCGCAAATGATGGAACGCCGCGCCTGCTTGATTTTGGCATCGCGAAATTGCTCGATCCTGAAATGGCTTCTGAGACGCTGCAACCGACCGCCACGCACTTGCGGATGATGACGGTTGACTATGCGAGTCCTGAACAGGTGCAAGGTGAGCCAGTTACATTTGCGACCGATACTTACAGCCTCGGCGTGATTTTATTTGAACTGCTGACGGGGCATCGTCCCTATCGTTTTCAGAACCGCACACCATACGAAATTGCTCGTGCGATTTGCGAAGAACAACCTTCGCTTCCGAGTTTTGCCATCAACCGTTCTGATTATTCGCTGCCGATTATTCAAGCTGACCGGGAAGCGTTGACGATTATGAATTTGGCAGAACTGCGGAGTGAATCGCCCGATAATTTGCACGAAAAATTAAAAGGAAATCTCGACAACATCACGCTCAAAGCACTCAGTAAATTGCCCGCAGAACGTTATGAATCAATCAAAAAATTTCGTGAAGACATCGAAAAACATCTGAATGGAAAACCAATTTCCGCCCCATTGGCTTTGCCCAAACGGCCTGTCAAGACGTTTGAGCGCAGCCCCAATGCGCGGCTTATCGCAGTGTTACCTTTGAAATTATTAAATTTTTCTACGTCAGAAAACACCGGCGAAAATTATCTGAGCATTGGCTTGGCGGATGCGATTATTACCAGGTTGACGAGTGTGCGCGCATTTACGGTGCGCCCCACAAGTTCGATTTCAAGCTACGACAAAAGCGACACTGATCCTTTGCAGGCGGGGCGCGAATTGGGCGTAGATTTTGTGTTGGATGGACGCCTGAAAAAAGCAGGGAAAAAGTATCGTGTGTCGCTGCAATTGTTGGATGTGCAGAAAAGCGCCACCGTTTGGGCCGGACAATTTGATGAAACATTCACCGATGTTTTAGATCTTGAAGATCATATTTCTGAACAGGTCGCTGACGCTCTGGTATCGCAAATCACCGGCGAACATGTCGTTAAATTAGCCAAACGCGGAACAGATAATCCGAAAGCCTATGAAGCGTATTTGAAAGGCAGATTTTATTGGAATCAATTCACGACCGATGCTTTGCCCAAGGCGATTGAATGTTTTCACAAGGCGGTGGAACTTGATCCAGATTATGCTTTGGCGCACGTTGGCGTGGCGGATTTTTACATTTGGGCGAATATTTACGGGCTGATTCCATCGCTCGAATCTTACAAGCATGCGGAAGCCGCGATCAAACGAGCGTTGGAAATTGACGATACATTGGGCGAAGCGTGGGCAACATTTGGGCTGGTGAAGAATAATAAATTTGACTGGGCGGAAGGCAAACGCTGTCACGAAAAAGCCATTGAACTCAATCCAAATTATCCCAATGCGCACGAATGGTATTCGTCTCATCTGGTTGGCAGCGGAAATTTTGCCGAAGGTATAAAAGAACTAGAGCTTGCTGAGACACTTGATCCGCTTTCGTTGAGAACAAAAACTTTGGTAGCCTGGACGAAATATCAGGCTCACCAATTCGATGAAGCCTTCGCCAAGGCGGAGGAAATTATTGATTTAGATCCAAATTTCCCGCAAGGCCATCTGCAAAGAGGCTATGTTTTGATAGAGCTTGGACGCAGTGCCGAGGCACTTTCTGAAATTGAAAAGGGAATGGCGTTGATGCCCGAATCAGCGTTGGCGCAATACTATTATTGCTTTGCCTTGGTCGCCGCGCATCGTTTGGAAGAGGCACGCAAAATTTTAGCGGCAATGAAAAATTCAAATGGACACATCAAGCCAATGTTTTTGGGGTACGCAAGTGTTGCGGTTGGTGATATTGACGAGGCGTTTGTTTATTTGAATCAAGCCGCCGATGAATTTGACCCGTGGCTGGTTTGGCTTGGAACGGATCGAAAACTTGAACCGATACGCAAAGACAAGCGCTATCTCGCATTGATGAGACGGACGAAAAATCCGATGCTCAAGCAATTTGAAGAAAAAGCCCTCACGACAGAAACAGATTCCATTGCCATCTTACCGTTTCAATTTATTGGCGAGGCCGAAACAGGCGATGCGTATTTATCGCTGGGTTTGGCGGATGCGATCATTGCAAGACTGGCGAGTGTAGAGCGTCTGGCGGTGCGACCAACCAGTTCGGTTTTGCATTTTGAAAATTCAACCAGCCCACTTGAAGCAGGCAAGCAACTCAACGTCAAATATTTGCTCGCTGGAGCGATCAGCTTAGCCGAGGGGAAATTCACCGTATCGGCTCAGCTTTTGAATATTCATAGTTCATCAACCATCTGGACACAGCAATTTGATGAGCAAACAAATGATGTTTTTGAACTTGAAGATTTAATTTCGCAGAAGGTCGCGCTCGCTTTAATTCCACAACTGGATAGAAAAGAAAAACTCAAATTGGAGAAAAAATATACTCTCGTCGCGGAAGCTCACGACGCGTATATCCGTGGTAGATATTTTTGGAACAAGCTCTCGCCCGATACTCTTTTCAAATCGCTCGAAATGTTTGAAAGGGCTATCGCCATTGATCCAAATTACGCGCTCGCATATGTGGGCATTGCGGATTTTCATATCTGGTTCAGTGCTATCGGGTTTTCCAGACCTGATGAATCAATGAAAAAAGCCAAAGCCGCTGCTGAAAAAGCTTTGGCACTTGACCCCGAATTAATCGAAGCAAATTTTGCGTTGGCCAGCTACGAATTCGCCCACGAATACAATCAAGCCAAGGGCATAGATTTGCTTAATCAACTCATCGCAGTGAAACCGAATTATTGGGTCGCGTATGAAGCGTTAGCCTTTCTCTATATTTCGCAGTTGAATTTTGACCAGGGAATCGAAATGGCACGGAAAGCCGAAAGCCTGAATCCGCTTTCAACGCGAAGTATTCTCTCAACTTCCTGGTGTTTTTATCTCTCAGGAAACTTTGAGGAATCGGCCACCAAAGCGCGTGAAGCCCTGGAATTGGATGCCATTCAGATGCAAGGAAATTTGAATCTGGCGAATGCGTTGATTTACCTGGGTCAACCTGATGAAGCCATCGCGCGGCTGGAACTTTGTCTGAAATATTCGCCCAAATGGACGCGCGCCCTGCGGACGTTGGCGATTGCCTATGTCGCCACCAACCAAAGCGAAAAAGCTGAAGAAATACTGATGAATTTGGAAAAAAATTCAGAAGTCGAATACGTTTCACCCGTCGGCATTGCCGCCGTTTGCGCGGCATTACATAAAATAGACAAAGCTTTTGAGTGGCTTGAAAAAAGTTATGAAGAGCGCAGCATTTGGCTGATTTGGCTGGAAAGCGAAGTGGACTTTGCGCCACTTCGCAATGACCCAAGATTTATGGATTTGGTCAGACGGGTCAAAGGCTCAGGTAAAAATTAACTACTTTCTGAATTAAACATTAAACCCAAAAATGTTCTATTATCTTGGTTAAAAAAGGGGAGAAAATAGTAAATTTTTCTACAGAAAGAAATGACAAAATTAACAAATAGAGAAATCATGGAAAGAGCTATTGAATTAGCTCAAAATTGTAAAAGTGAATCAGGCAAAAATTCGCCAAAGGTTGAGCAATCGTAGTTCGCAATGGCAAAATTATTGGGGAAGCCTATAGGGGAGAAATTGCTTCCGGCGACCATGCTGAATTTACCTTACTTGAAAAGAAACTCCCCAATGAAGATTTGACTGGTGCAACTTTATTTTCAACCCTAGAACCTTGCACGTCTCGTAATCACCCAAAAGTTCCATGTGCCAACAGAATCATTGAAAGAGGACTTGGAAAAGTAGTATTTGGCATTTTGGATAGAAATCCAGTTATTCAAGGTTACGGTTGGTGGAAACTGTTTGAGGCTGGAGTTCAACTAGAGCATTTCGATGCCGATTTAGCAGTAAGAATTAAGGAAATGAATAGAGAATTTTTAACGCCATTTCGTCATCGCACCCAAGCAGAACTAAAAGACCCTATATCAGCCGGAGAAGTTGGGATAAACGGCTTTCCCATCGGGTATGACGAAGAAGGAAATAAAGTTGAATGGGTTGAAGAAGACGGCGAAAAATGGGCGCTAATATTACGAAGAAGCGACAACTCTATTTCCGAAGAATTAAACGAAATCACAGATAAGGTATGGTATGTCAGAAAACTCATCATGTTCGAGAAAATGGCTAGTGGCGAGGAAGCACGCAAGCTCAAACACGAACCGATTATACAAAAAGCCATCGAGAAGATGAAAGGAATGGAAAAGAAATACGGTGGCAGAGACAATCTTGTTTACGATGATTTTAACTGGGGATTTATTCAAGGCAAAATGTCAGCACTTCGTTGGGTATTTGGAGATGATTGGGAATCTTCATTAGATATCTAATTGAGGTTTTGTCCTCAATAGTTAAGGCGGGTTTAGGTAGGAAGAGGATCAAAAGAAAGTCTGCTAATCGTTAGTTGACAGATAAAGAAATTCCAACAAGTTATCCAGATTAATAGCTTGGTTGATGTTTTATCCGATACTCTTCATAGTAATTTTTATAGCCTAAAAGCCTGGCTGTCGGAGCCAGCAAAACCCTCATCGCTTTTTGCACGCCGATTGGTGGGCCTTCAGCCAGATAAGCATCCATTTCGTTGCCGTAAACCGAGAGCTGCATAATCATCGCAAGCGTGCTCGGCTTTCCACCAAAGCTGTCACCGAAGGGATAGATTTGCGATAAATGATAGGCAAATTCGACCGTGAGGCTTTTTTCGATTTCATTGCTTTCAACGATTACCGGTTGATCCGTTTCATTAAATGGTCGGTGCGCCGTGCCGACAGGAATCGTTAACGATTCACCGGCTTTGACAATTTTTTTCTCGCCATTTACCAGAATGCTTAAGACGCCTTCTTTCACGGCAAAGATTTCTACTAAATTTGTGTGTATATGTTCCGGCGGCCCGGGAGCCTTTGGTTGCAACGTAAGGCTCGAATGTACCCAGCCGTCCTTGACCGAAAGAATGGTCTGATCAAATCCTTCGGACTTACTGTGCAGGATGTCACCCGGTTTGAAATAGGTAGCTAAATCAGGTTTCTTCTCAGGAAAGATGTAGGAGTTAGCGATGATGCCGATAATTAAATATGCGGCTGTGGCTAGCAATGTCCATAAGAAAATGCGTTTGAGTGTTTCTTTCATATTCTCCTCCAACGGTTAAAGCGATGAATTTAGCCTTCAAAAACTAGCGCGTAATATTTGGGGGAAAAGTGTCACAAAGCATTGACCAGACCCGAATTACTGATGGGAACAGTTTACTGCGCGAAGATAATTGAAACCAAGGCCGTGAGAAAAGCCGCTGCTAGAAATAGTTTGTTGATGAATTGAAAATACGAATACTGGTACATGATTTTCCTCCAATGATAAGCAGATGATCAAAATGAATCCGGTATAGACAGGATTGACATGATGAACAGGATTGACGAAATCCCTCATTTTGATTGGCGTTTTGGGGCATCTTGTTAATCTTGTCAATCCTGTCTAAGCCTGCTTTTTTTAGCTTGGGTACTTAGTTGTTGAATGGAACAAAAATTGTTCTCAATCAGTAACGCGGAAAAAGTGTGGGAAAAGTATCAATTGTTGTGCAGTCTTGTGCTTTGGTTTCAAACGAATAAACGAAGAACGTCAACAGAAAACAACATGAAACGATAAATTTGCGAGTAGAACATAACCTTATCATTCCTTCCCGATAGAAAATTATTTCGGCGAAATTGCCTTCAATTGTTAACGCGTAAGGAAAATGAAAAAGGTATCAGGCAGGAAAAAATAATTACTTCAAAATTTTTTTGATTGGCTGGAAGGCAGTTAATTGTTGGTGAGTTGTCCGTCAAGCCAGACTTTCGTCATATACGAATAACGCTTGACGGTAATGGCGGAGGTGCCAGGAATTTCGGAAGAACGTGAACCGGAAATTAAGAATTTGGATGCTACAGGATCAGGCGCCGCAACGCGCCTTGCCAGATTGCAGAATCTTCTGCCATTACTTTAATCCCGTATTTATTGCCTTCATCGGGATGCTCAATATCTGCAATGCGAGTCACTACAGCACAAACGTGGGTGTCTTCTTCCGGGTGAATAATTGTAATAATGACGCGCTCCTCCCAGGTCAATTCCATCAATGTTTGAATTAAAATTCCGGTGACGCTGACATCGAGGCTGCGCCCCATTCCTTTTTTTTCAGGAGTGGTAATGTGCAGATCAATTTCTGCCGGAATTCGCGCCACATATTTTCTACGTTCATCAACTAATGCTTCGCCTGGACTCCAAACTGGCTCTTTCTCAGCGGGGGCATCCTCTGTGACAACTTCTACGCTGATAATATTATTAAGAGGATCGTAGCTATTCACAAATATCCTTTCGAGATAATTTTGATAAAGGCCAGCACGGCAGGGGCTAAAAAAATAGGAGGCCTCAAAAGCCAAAGAACTTTGACTCAGTTTTAGTGTAGCATAGCTTAGGAGTTGCGCCAGCATTAACTGTTGAAGATAATTGTC
This sequence comes from Blastocatellia bacterium, assembly GCA_043736395.1. GTDB lineage: Bacteria > Acidobacteriota > Blastocatellia > RBC074 > RBC074 > JAFDVL01. The sequence continues at coordinate 10,879 of JAYTCQ010000382.1, forward strand.
TCGCAGCTTTTATTGTCCGCGATAAACCGGACAGTGTTTTAACTTCTGGCTACGTCCTTTTTCAGGAGATTGCATCATGCCGCAAATCAGGCTTATCACCCTTAAATTAGTTGCCATATCCTTACTAACGCAATTATTTGCGGGAGTTCCTGTTTCGCCACAACCATTTGATGTCTTAGCGAAACCAAATCGAATTAATTTATTGCAACTCAGTCAGCGGATTTCTGAGCCGGGCGGATATTTCGGCTCCGACAACTTGGTTTCGAACGAACTTTCTTTGCAGCACGTGATCCCGAAGCTCAATCAAATGGGAGTCACAGGAGGTGTTTATCTCGGCGTCGGGCCGGATCAGAGTTTTACTTATATTACGGCCATTAAACCAAGCAAAGCTTTCATGATTGATATTCGTCGTGATTGTTTATTGCATCATTTGTTATTGAAATCACTGTTTCAATTGTCACATAACCGAATTGAATATTTGTCGCTGATGTTTGCCAGACCCATCCCTCCCAAATCGAAAGAGTGGAATAAAAAGCCGCTCAAGGATTTGGTGGAATACATTGATCGGACGCCGTCTGATCCGAAGCTTTATGAAAAATATCGCGCCGAAATCAAACCGTTGATTAATAGTTTTGGCTTTAATTTAACTGAGCGGGAACTGGAAGCGCTGGAAAAAATTCATCGCGCGTTTTATCAATCAGGGATGGAAACACGCTACATCATTCGGGATCGTCCGATGCCCTCGAATCGTTATTTTCCCAGCTATCGCAGCATTTTGCTCGAAACTGACCTGAACAACGAACAGCGAAATTACCTGGCGACAGAAGACAATTATCAATTTTTGAAAAAAATGCAGGATGAAAATCGGATCATTCCCGTGACCGGGGATTTATCCGGCGAACATGCTGTCAAAGAAATTGGGAAGTATTTAAAAGAGACCGGCGAGAAAGTTTCTGCGTTTTATGTTTCCAATGTGGAATTTTATTTGTGGCGGCAAAGCGGAAGCTTTGATCGCTTCGTGTCAAATTTAAAAAGTCTGCCGATTGACGAAAAAAGTGTGATTATTCGCAGCTATTTCAATTATGCCTACTACGCCTATCAGCACCCGTTAACGATTGAAAATCACTTCAGTGTGCAATTGTTGCAAACGATTGACAGCGTGATTAAGGATTCTGATTCCAACACGAACAATTATAATTCGTACTATGATCTGGTGACGCGACACGTCATTGATTATAAGTAATGGCGATAAGTATTGCAGATGGAATTAACCTCGCAGCGCCACTGACAACTGGTAAAACGTCGTGGTATAGTACCGCGCTTACATCCTTCAATTCATTTATATCTGAGGTAAACAAACATGTCAGGGCACTCAAAATGGCACACTATTAAGCACAAAAAAGGCGCGCTCGATGCCAAGCGCGGGAAAGTTTTTACCAAGTTAATTAAAGAAATTTCAGTCGCAGCACGAACTGGCGGCAGCGGTGACGTTGCCCTGAACGCGCGTTTACGTAAAGCTGTGAATGATGCAAAAGCCGAAAACATGCCGAACGATACGATTGACCGTGCCGTTAAACGCGGAACTGGTGAACTCGAAGGCGTGAACTACGATGAGATCACGTATGAAGGTTACGGCCCCGCCGGAGTCGCCGTGATTATCGAAACGATGACTGATAATCGCAATCGGACGGTCGCGGAAATTCGTCACGCCTTTTCGAAAAATGGCGGCAATATGGGCGAATCAAATTCCGTCGCCTGGATGTTTGATCGCAAAGGTCAAATCATCGTGGACGCAGCCGCGAAGAGTGAAGATGAAGTTATGGAAATCGCTCTTAATGCAGGTGCGGAAGATATGCAACCGGATGCTGACAGCTACGAAATTATTACTTCTCCTGAAGAATTTGACGTCGTCTTGGAAGCTGTCAAGAAGGCCGGAATTGAGCCACTTTCGGCTGAAATTTCGATGATTCCACAAAATTATATCAAGCTCGAAGGCAAAGACGCACAGCAAATGCTCAAGCTGTATGAAGTGCTTGATGATCATGAGGATGTGCAAAACGTCTACGCCAATTTCGACATTGATGAAGAAACCATGGGGGCATAAGTTTTGAGTTTCGAGGAATCGAACAAGAACCTCGAACCCCGAAACTCGAAATTATAATGAACAGGCGTGGCGCTGAAACAGGCAGTGGATTTCAAGATGCGATTAATCGCACAAATGAAGCTTATGAAAAGCTTGGTCGCGCCTGTATCACGCGCAAAGCGATTCCCGGAAAATTCCTGATTGATCGCGGAGAAGCACGGCGCGGCTTATCATTACCTACGATTAATCTTTCCGCTCACGGTACGCAGGCACGATTCAGCTCGGCCAATCTCAAAGGCATAGTCAAAGAAAGCAAGGCGACGAACTGGCGCAAATTTATCCCGGAATCAAAAGCTGAACCTGACTACGGCGGAGCGCTGGCTCCTGATGGACGGGCTATTTTTTATGATGCCAAAACTACGCGCCGTGAGCTTTTGGATTTTGACAATTTACATGCGCATCAAATTGAATTTTTAGACAGAGTGGCAAAAGTTGGAGCTGTCGCTGGATTTCTGGTTGAATTCAACGCGCATAAAAAAATCTATTTTCTCCCCATTCAAATCGTCGTGATGTGGCGTGATCAGGCAACGCGCAAAAGTATCCCCTACAATTTTTTTGTTGAATATCTAATTCCTGCACCCGCTGGAAAGGGCTTCATGATGTTTGATTATCTGGCAGCAATTGAAACACAGGAGAATCGGTATGGCTTTGGGTATTCAAATTTCTCGCTGCAAATAGTTAAGAAAGTTCGCAGTCGTTAGTTTGCAGTTCGCAGTTTCTCTTTGCGAGTGCAAAGTGCGAACTAAAAACTGTAACCTGCAAACTTTCCCTCTTCCCCATAAAATTAACATGGGATTAACTTTAATTTAAGCTCGTTCTTATCTTTTTGTCGTATTTTGGAGAGCCATGAAACCACACATCTTAATTATTGAAGACGATGCCGATATTGCCGAAAGCATTCGCTATAATATGGAACGCGTTGGGAATTGTACGGCTGAAATCGCCCTCACCGGAGAGCTTGGACTGACAGTTTTACAGCGAGACCCTAATGTTGCGTTAGTCATTTTGGATTTGCATTTGCCGGGAATTAACGGCTTCGAGCTGTGCCGCCGGATTCGTCAGGATGAGGCTTTGAAAAAATTGCCAATCATCATGTTAACGGCAATGGCGAACGAAAATGATAAGGTGCAGGGGCTGGAAGCTGGCGCGGATGATTACATTACGAAGCCTTTTAGTGTGCGTGAATTGGTCGCCCGGATGCGAGCCGCGCTGCGCCGCGCCGGATATGAAGAGGAAGAAAAAGAATTTTTTGATGACGGAGAATTGAAAATTGATTATGCCGGATTTACGGTTACCTGCGGCGGCAAAGAAGTCAAATTCACCCGTAAGGAGTTCGCATTATTAGCTTTATTAACTCGCAATCAGGGACGCGTCATCCCGCGCGAAAGATTACTGGATCACGTCTGGGGGTTGGCATATTACGGCGAAGCGCGGACGCTTGATGTTCACATGAGCGGCTTACGGCGCAAGCTCGGAGAGACCGGTGAATATATTGAAACCGTTATCGGCATCGGCTACCGATTTCGCAGCAAAGACTTGTCCTCCTAAATTCCTTAAGCCACTCCACTCAGCCAAAGATAAAATCTCACCTTGTCTTCTGAAAAGATGTACAATAAATACTTGCCCCATTCATCGAATTCGAGGTGAAAGTTTATGTCTGTCCAACGTCACGATTGGTCGCTTCAGCGCAAGGGAATTATTGATCAGGAACGGCATCAAGAGCGCGTCAAAGATGCGATCAAAAAAAATCTTGGTTCCATTGTTTCCAATGAATCCATCATTCTGTCGAATGGTCGCAAGAAGGTGAAAATCCCGATGCGCGCCTTGGACGAATATAAATTTCGCTTCGACCACACCAAGCGAAAACACGTCGGTCAGGGCGATGGCAAAACAAAAGTCGGAGACGTCATCGGACGTGAAAATCAACCCGGACAACAAGGCAGCGGACAGGGCGAAGCAGGCAACGAAGGCGGTCAGGATTTTTACGAAGCCGAAGTCAATATTGATGAAATTGCCGCATTGATTTTCGAAGATTTACAATTGCCGTTCCTGGAAGAAAAAGCCAAACAGGCAGTTCCGGCACGCACTACAAAATTTACCGAAATCCGTCGCGTTGGAGCCATGTCGAATCTCGATAAGCGACGTTCGATGCTTGAAAACATTCGTCGCAATGCTCGTGAACATGGACGCGCCAAAGTTGGCGGCTTCAAAAAAGATGACCTGCGTTTTAAGAGCTGGGAAGAGGACGTCCGATATGAATCCAACGCCGCGATTATTGCGATGATGGACGTTTCCGGTTCGATGAGCGAATTCAAAAAATACATTGCGCGAAGCTTCTTTTTCTGGATGGTTCGCTTTTTGAGAACCAAATACGATCAGGTCAAAATCGTTTTCATCAGCCATCACACCGAAGCCAAAGAAGTGACCGAAGAGCAATTTTTCACACAAGGCGAATCCGGCGGAACAGTCGTGAGTTCTGCATATAAGTTAGCCCTCGACATTATCGAAGAACGCTTCCCGCCGCGCGATTGGAATGTCTATCCGTTTCATTTTTCGGATGGTGATAATTATTATTCCGACAACGATGAAGCCGTTACCTTAGCTGATAAATTAATTGAACGATGCAATTTATTCGGCTACGGTGAAATCGGCGAAGAGGGCGGCGGAATGTATCGTCGCAGCTCTGGGGCATTGCTTTCTATTTTCACAGATCGGATCAAAAATCAGGCGCGATTTATCGGTGTAAAAATTGATGAAAAAGAGGATGTGTATCCCGCGCTGAAAAAGTTTTTTGGTAAACAGGAAGCTGAAGTTTAGAATCATTACTTTTAGCAATGACGTTGGGATGAATTTTAGGACACATCAATTCAATATTTGGTCTCTGATAGGAGAGTGCGTTAGTGGTCTTACAAGTGTTGACCCGCAGAATGCGTGGGATCGTTTAGGAGATTTATGGGATCAGCGAATATGTGTTTTATTTCCTAATGAAACTCAAAAATTGCATTTTATTAAGCAGTTACTGTTAACTCCTGTGAATCGGTTACCTATCAGTAAAGATTCAATCCTTGAAGCGCTTAAACAAATCTCAAAGCCTATTCAAAAGAGCCGCCAATCATTTATCGGAGCGATTGTTGACATCATCGAAACGATAGGGGTATTTCGCGGCGGTCTATGTACATCATGTGGTGAAGGCAACCTTTTTTGGTTTCAAGACAGTAAGTCATCCTCTCTAATCTCAGAATGTAACGCTTGTTATCGTCTTGCCACACAAGATGGGAATAATCTGAGCGGCACTAACGGTGTGTGTCCAGCAACTCGCGACTCTCTTGTTGCTTCGGGAATTGCATCTGAATCAATATTTTTTTTGTAAAAGATTCTACAAGTCGGATAGCTCAGCGGTTTGCCACACGCATAACTTTGAGATACAAATAGTCTCTTAAAAATTATGCAACCAATCGTACAAATTTCCCTTGATCTCACTGACATCAGCGAAGCCATCGAAACCGCCCGCATCGCACTTGAAGCGGGTGTAGACTGGCTCGAAGCTGGCACACCATTAATTCTTGCCGAAGGCTTGCACGGCGTTCGCGCGCTCCGCAAAGAATTCCCTGATACGCCCATCGTCGCTGATTTAAAAACAATGGACGGCGGTTATCTCGAAGCCGAAATGATGGCGAAAGCCGGAGCTACGCACGTAGTTGTCATGGCGCGCGCGCACGCCGAAACCATCAAATGCGTCGTCAAAGCCGGACGCGATTTCGGCGTCAAAGTGATGGGCGATAACATGGTGTTCGATGACAAAGCCGCCGCCAGCAAAATGCTGGAAGATTTAGGCTGCGATTACATCGTGCATCATACCGGCTTCGATGAACGCAATGGAATTTTTGCAGACACTGGAAAAATGTTAAGTCCGCTGGATGATCTCGACGCCGTAGTCAAAGCCGTTAGCATCCCTGTGCAAGCCGTTGGCGGACTTTCAATTGAGCAAGCGATTTCAATGCCAAAGCGCGGCGCTCCGCTTGTAGTCATCGGTGCTCCACTCGCAATTGACGCGCATTCATTCAGCGTCGCGAGCAATGATTTAAAAACTGTTTTGATGGAAATTACTCGGAGGATTCGGGAGTAATTTTGTAGCGTGAACTGTTAGTTCGTGCTGTTCCACAATTTTCCATTCACCAGCAAACTAATAATTTGCATTCACTTGTTCGGAGCATTTATGAGTTCAATGGCAGCAGTCGTCCAATACGACTTAACACCCGGTTCGGTAGAAGTCCGTGAAATGGCGATTCCTGAAATTGCCGAAGACGAAGTTTTATTACGAGTCGGCGGCGTCAGCGTGTGCGGCAGCGACGTCCATCAATATCACGGTACGCAGAGTTGGGGAGTGAATACGCCAGTTGTGTTAGGTCACGAATTTGGCGGCACTATCGCAGCTCTTGGCAAGCGCGTCAAAAATTTCAAAGAAGGCGACCGCGTAGTTTCTGAAACCGCTTCGTATATCTGCGGAAAATGCATGATGTGCCGCACCGGAGCTTATAATTTATGTCCTGAACGAAAAGGATTTGGCTACGGAATTAATGGCGGCATGGCGGATTATGTCAGCGTACCGGAACGTTGTCTGCACGCGATTCCTGATACCTTGCCGTTTGAAAAAGCTGCGCTGACAGAGCCGTGCTGCGTTGGATATAATGCCGTCGCAGTCAAAAGTAACGTCAAACCTGGCGATGTCGTAGTTATTTTAGGTCCCGGCCCGATTGGATTATTGTGCGCGGAAATGGCGCGTTTGAATGGTGCGGGAACATTGATTGTGACCGGAACCGCGCAGGATGAATCGCGCTTGGCGGCAGCGCGTGAATTAGGTGTGACGCATACGATTAATGTGCAGGAAACTGATTTGATTGAATTCGTGCGTAACCTCGGCGATGGACTCGGAGCCGATTTAGTAGTTGACGCCGCAGGCTCTTCCGCCGCGCTTAAACAAGCGCTGGAAATTGTTCGCCCCGGCGGACAAATTACAAAAGTAGGTTGGGGGCCGCAACCGTTGAATTTCTCACTTGACCCACTCGTGCAAAAAGCCGTGAGGTTGCAAGGCAGCTTTAGCCATACATTTCGCAACTGGGAAAAAGTGGTTGCCATGCTTGATGCCCGACAAATTAATCTTGATCCGATCATTAGCCGCATTGCTTCGTTCTCCGATTGGAAAGATTGTTTCGACGGAATGCACGATGGAAAATATGTGAAGGCTGTTTTGCAGCCATAGTACTAAATTTGGAGTACTTCTTAATCTTATGTCTAAAATCTTTGCGGCAAGTTGGCGAAATCATAGAACGCGAAGCGACTCCCCTTGAATATCAAGCCATTACTTTCCCGAATTATAATGGGGCAATATTACCATTTTTGCTAAGAAAAGACTCTTGAAAGGTAAACGAAGCTTGCCTCTGAATCACGCCTTAATCCTTACCATTATTTATTAATTTAAGTAGACAGTGAAGAAATTAAAATCGAAGTCGTAGGCATAGACTAGGGACGCGATTTCCAGCCTTACCGCAGTAATAAAACAAACTTATCCGGGAAATAGAATAACCCTTGAGAAGTAAAACATCTGTTTTAAAATCAGTAGTTTACTGTATATAGCAATTATTATTTATCTTATAAGTTTGACCTGTTAGTAGTTTCTAAAACACTCTGGCAGATCGAACTTATGAGGTTATAATAATTTATAAACTGCTAGTATTTAAATATCTTATTTTATTTAACTATTAGGGCGGTTTGTTATGTATTTTTGTATTACAGCTGCTGTACTCAGCGAATACTGATTTCCTTTTAAAAACGTATTAAAAATAAATAAATTATTGCAGCACTAAATTAAATTAGATTTTAATCTGGTATTTTTAGGCATAGATTTTGCACGTCGTATTTTGAATAACTTGAATCGTCAGATTAGCAGATGCTAATCAACACACTGGTAAAGTTATATTATTAATTCTTGTTAAGAATTGCTAATTCAATAGGTAACATAATTATGGAAATCAAAAAATTAAAAAAAGTTATTAGCTTAATAGTTATTTTTAATGTGTTATTGATGCCAGTTTTGGTTAGTGGACAGCCTACCAGAATTAGCCCACCAAAGAATAGTTATAAACCAAGTGATGATGTTCAATTAGGTCAGCAGGCAGCGGCTGAAGTTAGAAAGCAAATGCCAATTCTTAGCGAAGATAGTGAGATTGACAATTATGTCGAACGGGTTGGAAGAAAATTGGTAGCTGCCATCCCACGTGAATTTCAGCAGCCGGGATTTCGATATGCCTTCGATGTAGTAAATGCTAAAGATATTAATGCCTTTGCATTGCCGGGAGGCCCGATGTATGTAAATCGCGGCATGATTCAGGCAGCAAAAACTGAAGGCGAAATGGCCGGAGTCATGGCACATGAAATCAGTCATGTAGCTCTTCGGCATGGCACTGCACAGGCAACCAAACAACAGAGTGGGAAAGTTCAAATAGGGGCACTGGGCGGAGCAATTTTAGGCGCGATTATTGGGGGCAATGTTGGTGGAGCCATTTCTCAGGGAACTCAGGTAGGGTTAGGCGCTTACCTTCTAAAATTTAGTCGTGAATATGAAACTCAGGCAGATATTTTGGGTGCGCAAGTTATGTCCCGTGCCGGTTACGATCCACGTGATTTGGCAAATATGTTCCGAACTATTGAGCGGCAAGGCGGAGGCAGCCGAGGGCCGGAATGGTTAAGCAGTCATCCTAATCCTGGTAACAGGTATGAACGGATAAATGAAGAAGCGCAACGCTTACGAAATACGAAAGTAGGCGCAAATTATAGTAATGAGGAATTTCAACGAGCGCAAAATAGTTTAGGAGGAATGTCGCAGGCTCCAACGATGGAAGAGATTGCGAGGAACCAGCAAGGTAATCGTCAAAACCAACAATATCCTGCCAATAATCAGATTGAGCAGCGCATAGAGTCACCTTCTAATCGGTTTCGCACTTGGTCCGGAAGTAATTTATTTCGTATCTCTGTTCCCGAAAACTGGGAAAATTTTGGTGATCAAAATTCTGTAACTTTTGCTCCTCGTGGTGCCTATGGAAATTATCAAGGGCAATCCGTGTTTACTCACGGTTCTATCGTTGGTGTAATTAATTCCCAAAGCAGAAATTTACAAAATGCCTCAGATCAATACATTAATGGTTTGTTACAAAGTAATTCTTACCTACGTCCTCAAAATCAATACCGTCGCAGTAGGATTAATCAAAATAATGCATTAACTCGTGTCTTATCAGGACGATCACCTGTTACAGGAAGAAATGAAGTCGTAACAGTTTATACGACTTTACTTGATAATGGATTGTTATTTTATGTCGTCAACGTTGCTCCTCAAAATGATTACGACAATTTTGAAAGAGCGTTTCAAACGATAATTCGTTCAATTGAATTTACAAGATAAAACAAAGCCGGAAATAAGTTAAATAACTTATTTCCGGCTTTGTTTTTCGTCTCAATTATAAATAAAGGAGAAGTTATATGAGTAAAGCGGCAGCTAAACATGATGAAGTAATCGAGACGTTGAATCATTTAATAGAAACTTGTCGCGATGGGCAAAATGGCTTTTTAGATTCTCATCGGAGAATAGAGCATCCACAAATCCGCGAGTTTTGCTTGGAGCAAAGTCGTAATCGCGGGCGATTTGTCGGGGAATTACAACAGGAAGTCGTTCATTTAGGCGGCGATCCTGAAAACCTTGGCAGCTTCAGCGCTGCCATTCATCGATCCTGGATCAATCTTAAATCAGTCTTGGGAGCAGGAGATTATTCAATCCTCGCCGCCTGTGAAGACGGTGAAGAGGCTGCGGTAAGTACCTATAAAAATGCTTTACAGGGGAATCTTCCTGCTAATTTACAATCACTTATTCAAAAGCAATATGTGAGTATTCAGGAATCTTATAATCGAACAAAGCAACTGAAAGATAGTTTAAATGTAAAATAAAAGCCATAACTAAAATCTAACTACAATTAACAGTCTTCTTTAGAAAATTAACAGATAATTTTTAGCTTACGACGATCACCTAAAAATTATCTGTACATATTTTATTTGCCCCAAAGACATCATAAAAAATATACGGATAGAGGGAGGAATATGAAACATATGAGAAGATTTATTATTAAGTACATTGTAAATTAAGTTATCTTGCATCTCTATGGCATCTCCGCGATGATGCAGAAATGCAAAAACAACATGTTCAATTAACCGAGGCAGATCGCCACGCGTTGGAATCGCTCCTGGTCAAAGGTCAGTTGAAAGCACGCGCCTTCAAGCGGGTGACGGCGCTGCTCAAATTGGATCGCGGGAAAACTTTACAAGCCGTCGCCTCCACCCTTGGCGTGGATTACAACACCGTTGCCAGCTGGCGCGATAAATACAAAGCGCAAGGCTTAGCCTGTTTGCAAGAGGCCGCGCGTTCCGGGCGTCCGATTACCATTGATGGCATGCAGCGCGCCCAGCTCACGGCACTGGCCTGTCGCGACGCACCTGCCGGACGCGCCAAATGGAGTTTGCGCCTGCTGGTCGACAAGGTCGTCGAGTTAGGCTATGGTGACACGATTTCCTATACGCAAGTCGGGAACATCTTAAAAAAAACGCGGTCAAACCGCACTTGAAAGAGACTTGGTGCAGCGGCGCTCTGAACGCGGCGTTTCTGGCCCGAATGGAATATTTGTTATGGTTGTATGCGCAACCCTATGATGCACGTGCTCCGGTCATTTGCTTCGATGAACGCCCGTGCTTCTTAATTGGCGAACTCGTCGCGCCTTTTCGTGGTGGGCATATGCAGAAAGAACATTATGCCTATGAAAAAAATGGTTCGTGTGCGTTGCTGGCCGCGCTTGAACCCTTAACCGGGCAACGGTTGGCGCTGGTCTTGCCCCAACGCACGAAGAAAGAGTACACCGAGTTTTGCCAAGCCCTCGTCGCGCAGTATCCGCAGGCGACGAAAATCTGCTTGGTGCAAGACAATTTGAATACTCATAATGCCAGTGCGTTTTATGAACACTGGCCCGCCGCAGAGGCGTTCGCGTTAGCACAGAAGATCGAATTTCACTATAGCCCAAGTCGGCGAGTTGGTTGAATATGATCGAAATCGAATTCTCCGTACTCGCCCGACAATGTCTTGACCGCCGCCTTGCCACACGCGAACAATTGGAAAAAGAGGTGCTAACCTTAATCAAAGAACGAAGCGCCAAGAAGATCAAAATTCACTGGCAGTTTTCCCTCGAGACCGCTCGCACGAAATTGAATCGGCACTATGAAAAGGTCAATGCTGATAATATCAAATACAAGGGAACTTAATTTACAGTGTACTTAGATCCAAATTATACTAGAGTTGTTGCGGTGAAAGAAAAAAGCTAGTCTAAAGAAATGAAATTAGCACGAAAAGAACTAAAGAATAAAAGACAATGGCGAGCAGCAACGG
>JAYTCQ010000383.1:0-3102 GCA_043736395.1 Blastocatellia bacterium
ATTCGCTTTCGTCGCGTTAGCATCGCCAATAAACGCAGCATTAACTTTCGCATACAAACCGCTGCTGGTGCGCTCGATGGCTTCCTTAAAAGCCAATGCATCCGCCGTCGCATAATTCAAATTATACTTGGGGTTTTTGTATTGATTGATACCCACGATTAAGACATGCAAAGTTGATCCGATATTTTCTTTCGGAGCAACTTTCACCAAATTATTCGCCACGATAATTTCATCGGGACGGCTTTCTGTCCGCTGTGCATTCAAGGCAACGGCCCGGAAATTGTTATCCCCTTCGCTGAGCTGAATTTCAAAGGTCTGCGTTTTTTTCCGGTCGAGCTTGTCATCCTCAACACTGAGATTTCGCGTTCCGGTTCCGACCGCTTTGCCGTTGTGAAAAAGTCTCAATTCACTAATGCCATCGTCATTCGCACTGGCTTCAACGGTGAGCTTAATGCGTCCTGTTTTGGAGGCGTACCGACGCAGATTGGCAGAATCATCGGCAACTTCCAGATTGCGGATTTCAAGGTCAACCGGCGGCAAAATCTTGACGAGCGGTGGAGCCTTCAGATTTTTAATGTCATCTTTTTCAGAGATCGGTGCCAGCTTTTCGCCCGCGATAATCCTCTTCAATAATCCCGGCGTGTAGTATTTATCGTACAAACTTGCCAGCGGAATTACTTCCAATCCTTTGACGAAATACAGATTGGCGATCCCACGCGGCGTCCCGTCAAAGCGTCCGTCAGGAGTCACCGCCACCCAGTCTTCACTGCCGGCAAATCCAAATAACTGCAACTGTTCACGAGGGGAATCTCGCTCCCAGATGCGCAGCGATTGATCGTCGCTAATGCTGATGAAATGCCTGCCACCGGGCAACCATTTCACATCCATAATGTTGCGCGTATGTCCGGTGAAGGTTTGTAATAACTGCGCCGACTTTGCATCAAACAGTTGAATGACACCTTTGACGCCAGCCGCCAATAAATATTTATTATCAGGGCTGACTGACAAATCCCAGCTTTCCTGCCCTGCTGTATCATATTTGTTTTCGATCACTTTCCACGAAGCGGTATCAATGGCTTTGATTTCTTTACCAACACTTGCATACAGCGTTTTCCCATCCGTACTGAAGGTTAGCGCGTAGACGTCGCTGAACATTCCATCAAACTCCTTGCTAAATGGAAGTTTGAGCGTCTTGAAATTATTCCCTGAAGGCATTTCATAAAACTCAATTCTGCCTTTATCTGAACCGACAGCCAGCCACCGACTATCCGGGGAAAAGCTGGCGGAACGTGCTGTCATCTCTTTCAGTTTACGCGTGAGGATTTCTTTACCCGTGGCGGCTTCGTAAATGAACAACGCTTCATCGCCATATTTTTGATTAGGAAAAGTATAGTAACCGCCCAAGGCAAAATAACGACCATCGGGTGACCAATCCTGCGACCAGACAGTCCCAAAACTTCTAAATGAAAATATTTGCTGATTGGAATTACTCTTGATATCCAGCATTCCGGCGGGACCCGCAATCCGTTGCGCCTTCGGATCCATCACCAAAAACTTAACATCGGGAGCAACATTTACGCGCTTCATTTTGCCAATCGTCAAATCCCAAAGTTGCGGAGTTCCACTGCCAAACGTCACCAGCGATGGAACACTGTTAGCCATTGAAAAATGCCAGGCATTATCAACCCGTTGACGAAAGCTGATGATTTCTGATTTTGTCTTCCAATCCACCAACGCTAAAGAATTTTGACCGATCAGTTTTAAATACTTCCCCGGCTCGGGCAAGGCAACCCATTCGGTATCGTTATTGCCTAATTTATTTGCAGTGTTGCTAATCAAAAGCCCAGTGAGGGCATTCACTTCATGCAACGTGTCGTTCTGCACCATCGTGAACTTCGTGCTATCTGCTGACCAGACAATCGTATTCGGATTTTTGGGTAAATCCTTTGATTGCCAAAGCCCTTTCATTTCAGCATGTGACCAACAAAACAAAGCGCTGTCATCAGTGGCAAAAGCAAACAATTTTCCATCTGGCGACCATTTCCCAACTACTACATTCTTTTCAAGTGCTCCGATTGAATACTTGGCTTTGCCATCGGCAGCGGGTTGCAAAGTCGCATTCGTAATTTCAAAAACATCTACAAATTTACGTCCCGTTCCAATCGCAAAAAACCGGTCATCCGGCGAAGCCGCAATAAATTTTGCAGTGTCATCTGACATCATTCTCCTCACACCCGGCTGCACTGTATTTCCAAATTGCCTGATCAATTTTCCGGTCTGTGCATCAAACACCGTCATCCGAAATTCGCCACCCGCCGTGATTAGATATTTACCATCCTTCGTGAAGTAAGAATTTTCCGGCACTCCAGTTTGAGTCGTGGCATATAGCATCCGCTCCGTTGCCAGATCGAAAACTTTGACATTCAATTCTTTAATTTTTCCTCCATAACCAACAGCATATTTTTTCCCATCCGGTGAAAAGGAAACTGTCGAAACGAACGGAGCGTCAATTAAATTGCGCAATTGCGTACCTGTCCGCATATCCCAGATAATGGATTTTCCATCTTCTCCATGCGTGAACAGATACTTGCTATCAGGTGACACTTCCAGCGAGCTAAGCCCTCTGGTATGCCCTGTCGGAACAATTAATTGCGGAGCCTGAGCCTGAACCAGGCGACTTAAAGAAACGACACAAAGAATAATGAGGATGAATTTCTGCACGGTTTTCTCCTGGGGATAATAAAATAATTGACGCTACTCGTGAGAAAGCTCAACCATCAACGGCACTATGCCGCCACGTGTTTTACTGGTATAGCTAAAACCAATTGCATTGTTGCTATACATCACATCGCCCTTGCTGACCAGTTTTGAACCGAGTGCCGCGCGAATCTTTCGTGACAATCCACCGGATTCAGCAGACATTCGTTCAGCAATTGTTTTAGCGTCCAGTTTTTCCGTTGAGAAAAGTATCAAGAGATAATCCGTTCCTTTGTTGTCATCCATCTTGATAATTTTTGTATCGGATGGAAATGCAACTACGGAGTTCGATCCGACCAAAGTCGAAATCAAATCGTCGTACGGTAAAATTCGATTCACCTTACC
>JAYTCQ010000384.1:0-7755 GCA_043736395.1 Blastocatellia bacterium
AATAATTCCGGATGCGAAGGCATTGCGCCGTTACGCCCGAAATCATTGGGTGTTGTGACGATTCCGGCTCCGAAGTGATATTGCCAGACTCGGTTCACGATGCTGCGCCACGTGAGCGGATTTTGTTTGTCTGTAATCCAATGCGCAAGTGCGGCGCGGCGTTCGCCTTCGGGGGCGTCTTTTGAAATTGCGAAACGCACAGGCTGAAAATTCAGCATCGAAAGTGCGCCCGGGCTGACTTCATTTTTTGGTGTCGTCACTTGCCCACGCGCCAGCACAAAAATAGGACGCGGCTTGCCGTTGTTGGCTCCGGTTCCGGTGAACGATCCTGTGCCGTAATGTACGGTTCCGGCGTACACAATTTCGGGATTGGGAAATTTTGATAATTCAGTTTTGAGTTGTTCGAGTTCAAGATTGTACGCGTTACGTTCAGCCAATGTTTCTGGCTTCATCGCAGCGTCTACTATTTTTGTACGTTCTAGGCGAAGTGCTGCGACAGCAGCATCGTTATTGGCGATTTTTGCTGCGTCAGAAATTTTTGCATCAATTTTTATGACAGCTTCGCCAGCTTCTTTTGTGGCGTCGCGTTCGATGACGCGTTTGCGTTCGGCGATGTCGCGTTGACGTCCATCAAGCTGATTGAATTTTTTTGTGAGTTCAGGGTCGCCGATAAAATATTTTTTATCGGCACGATCCAGCGCAGAAAATACGGATTGCAGCGAATAATAATCGTCCTGCGAAATCGGATCGAATTTGTGGTTGTGGCATTGTGCGCAATGAACAGTGACGCTGGAGAAAGTGCCGATAGTATTGGCTACCATATCGTCGCGGTCGAGATGCCGCGCAATTTTGCCATCAATTTTTGTTTCGGGTAATTCGGCGTGTCCGATGAAATCCCACGGCCCGGCGGCGATAAATCCTAGAGCTTCGTTGCCATCGCGCGTGCCGGGAAATAATACGTCTCCGGCAATTTGCTCTTCGACGAATTGCGCGTAAGGTTTGTCTTCATTGAATGCACGAATTAAGTAATCGCGGTACGGCCACGCGTTCGGTCGCGGCTTATCTTTATCGTAGCCGTGCGTGTCGCCGTAATGCACTACGTCAAGCCAGTGCCGCGCCCAACGTTCACCGTAACGCGGCGAAGCTAATAATTCATCTACTAATTTTTCATAGGATTTTGGGTCGCGAGATTTTACAAATTGTTGCACTTGTTCAGGCGTGGGAGGCAAGCCGATCAGGTCGAAATATAAGCGGCGAATTAACGTGCGACGATCCGCTGACGGAGAAATAGAAATGCCGGAAGTGGCGAGTTTTTCAGTAATGAATAAATCTATGGGATTGCGGATTTTTGATTGCGGATTGCGGAGTTGAGGAAGTGCAATTTTTTTGATCGGTTGCCACGCCCAATGCTGCATTCGATCATTGGGCGAATCACCCCGTCCCCCTTTCTCCGCTTCTTCCTCTCCCCAAATTGCTCCCGCGTCAATCCAATTTTTTATCATCACAATTTCTTGCGCACTCAATCGTTCACCGACTGGCGGCATTTGTTCGCCGTTTGGCGCAGTGATACGTTGAAATAATAGGCTGTCAGCGGCTTTGCCCGGGACAATGATTGCGCCGCGCACAGCAAATAATTTTGCATCCAGTCGCAGACCGCTACTTTGTTTTTTTTCGGAATGACATTGCCAGCAATGCTGCGCCAGAATTGGTCGGATGTCGCGTTCGAAAGAAACCTGAGTGGCTCCGCGAACAGTGAAGGGAAGTTGATTGGCAAGTGTGACAAACAAGGATGCCGCGAGCAGAAGGCAGGATATTTTAATAATTTTGCTCATGATTTACCGATGCATGTTGACGATCATTCAAACCAAAAATAAGAGAACTAAACTTTAAGTGGCAAAATTGAAAACTTCAATGCCTTTACGACAGGCAGAAAATTCGCATAACCAATCAACCTTTTTCGGCGTTTATATTTACATCTGTCAGGACACCGCAGTTGATCGTTAACTCTGCGTATGCAAGATGGATGCTGACATTTACTTTTGATTTACACAGCAAACAAAAAACTAAAAAATCGTAGTTTCTGACAGGGCTACGATTATCTTGAATCCATCACCCGGAATTTTTGTGTACACGAGAATACTTACAATTGCAGTGCTGATCTTCCTGACGATTCCATCTAACGCGAAGGATGTAATGCTAATGAACCGGATTGGACCATCAGCTTCGGAACTTTATATTGCGAATGTTGACGGAACCGCTGAACGCAAACTTTTTGCTACTTCAGGTTTTGATTATCACGCTTCTTATTCTGTTGATGGCAAGTGGATTGTGTTCACTTCTGAGCGCAACGGAAATGGTCAGGCTGATCTTTACCGCGTTCACTCGGACGGGACAGGCCTGCATTCAGGGAGACTCGACCAAGCCGGGCGGATTTTTGCAGGATCGCTATCAGAAACCTGTGAAGGTAATGTTGGTGAAACGAGATGGAACCAGCGTGCAGGAACTTACATCAGGAGAACCAAACGCCGGATTTCCGAGCTTTTCGTCTGATGGCAAACAGATTGTTTATCGCGTGTGGGGCGGCAAGGAAACAGGTTTGCGAATAATGAATCTGGCGGATCGTTCCGTACGGATTTTGATGAGGGAACCTGACAATGTACCGTACTGGTCGCCGACGGATGAACGCATCGTGTTTACGCGAAAAGCCAATGACAACTTTAATATTTATACCATCCGTCTTGATGGCTCCGATTTACGCCGATTGACAAGTTCGCTCGCCAATGACGGACACGCGGTGTGGACAAATGACGGCAAACACATCTTGTGGAGCAGTGGGCAACCTGGCTGGAAAGATGAAGCCGCGCACTATGACAATACCTTTCAGCCTTATGCCGCTATTTTCATGATGAACGCAGATGGCACGGAGAAGCGACAACTTACGGACAGTCTTTGGGAAGACGCGATGCCGTGTTTTGTACCGAAGGCAATGCCTAAAATTGCTACCAAATAAATCAGTTTAATTTCTAAAATGAGGGATGAATGAAACGAAAAATTGTGATCTCAGGGTTATGTTTATTCGTTGCTCTTTCCGCCGGTTGGGTCTGGCAGGCAACGCGACAGCAAACGCAAAAAATCAACACGACTCCGGCGCCTCCGCTGCGCATTGTACCTGCAAAGGAAAGCGACGCCACTGGTAAGACCGTCGCGGCGGCGAAAGCTTTGCTGGCGACGCTCGATGATGCCGGACGCGCCAAAGTCAGTTTCGCTTTCAATGACACCGAGCAAAAAGTCAGATGGTCGAATTTCCCGACGGGCATCTTTCTCCGCAAAGGTTTGCGCATGGGCGACCTGAGATCCGAACAACGCGAAGCCGTTTTCAAGCTGTTGGCAACGTCCTTAAGCAAACAAGGGCTTCAAAAAGTGAAAGACATTATGGAAGGCGATGAAGCCCTAAAGACTTCGGGCGGCGGGCCGAGCGGTGGCAGAGGCCCAGGCGGAGGAGGCCCTCCAGGTGGTGGACGGGGCCCCGGTGGGACGGGCGGCGGTAAATTGATGTTCAGCCGCGATGAATATTATCTGGCGTTGCTCGGTACGCCTTCGCTGACTGACCCGTGGATGATTCAATTCGGTGGACATCATTTGGCGATCAACGTGACGATTGCGGGCAAGGCCAACGTCCTCACGCCGAGCCTGCCTGCCGCACAACCCGCGACTTACCAGTTGAATGGCGAGACGGTGCGTCCATTGGGACGCGAATACGACAAAGGCTTCGTGCTTATTGGCGCGCTTGATGAAGCGCAGCAAAAGAAGGCGATTCTGCCCTATCAGATGGGCGATATAAGCACCTAAACATAAATTCTGAGGTGTAATGAACGCTGGCAAGCCTGATTCCGTCGTGATGCGGTAAATCATAATACCGCAGAATTTATATCAGGGTGCTTAGTGTTGGGGCCGGGCGAAGACGGCAAGACGATTCAACCCGAAGGCATCAAGGTTTCGGCTCTGAATAAAGCGCAGCAAGAGAAGTTGTGGGATGTCGTTTATGAATGGGTCGGTACACTCAACGACGAAGCCGCCGCCGCCAAAATGGCTGAGATCAAAGCCAATTTGAATGAGACGTGGTTTGCGTGGAGCGGCCCTGTGACCAAAGGCAGCGGGTCTTATTACCGCATTCAGGGGCCTACCGTGTTGATCGAGTTCTCGCCGCAAAGAGGCGACACCACGCACATTCACACGATTTACCGCGACCCGACGAATGATTATGGTGCGCGGCTGGTCAAGAAATGAAACGGCTGATGTTCTGTTTATTTGGCGCTTGTGCCTGGCACTTAACGGTGTCGGCACACGTGCTGGATCAATATCTGCAAGTGACGCAAATTGCGCTTGCGCCGGGTGGCGTACGAGTTGAGTTGCGGTTGATTCCCGGTAAGCAGGTGGCTGATCGTATCTGCGCGTTGATTGATGCCGATGGCGACGGACAAATTACCACAGCGGAAGCGCAGGCTTATGAGCGGCGTGTGTGGCAGGACATCGGGCTGGAAATCAATGGCGTCAACGCGCCACTCACGCTGGCCGAGATGCAATTTCCAACGCCACCGGAAATGCAGGAAGGACTCGGCACGATTCGCCTGACGTATACAGCGGCGGTAACGCTCAGTAGCGCAAACCAACAGCTACTCTATTTTTATAATAATCATGTGTCCGAACTTGGCGTCTATCTGGTTAACACGCTGATGCCAACAACAAATGAAATCCAGCTTGGCAAGCAAGATCGCGACGCGCTCCAGCACAGGTTGCGCTTGAATTTTTATGTCACGCGGAATGGTGCGCAAAGTTCATCGCGCTGGATTGGCGGAGTACTGCTTTTCTTGTGTATCGCATTGATTATCTTGCAATCGAAGTATGCGCGCCTGGAAAAAGTAAACGGGAGAGTGATAGACGGAAGCCAGTAGGTAAGCAGTCAGGTACTGATTCCACAGTATTTTCATTCACCATTGAAGATTGGTCATTTGTGATTTTTCATTGCGCCAGATGCGGTGATCGGAATCATCCAATGAAAAATGAAAACTCGACAATCGCAAATGGAAAATGCTGTAAAACTTTTGCCGCTGTGCATATCTTTTACCAACTACCAACCACCATACTTCCACGCCAACTAAATTATTTTTTTATAACCAAACGACCTTTTCAGCCGTTTATATCTTTAGACTGACTGGCTGGAAATTGGTTTCGACAACCCAGCCGTCAGGATTTCCAGAAATTTCATTGCCCTCCACTTCAACTGTAGACTTTTCAGAGAATGAATCATGCGCCTACTTAAAATATCCCTTCTGCTGCTTGTTGTACTGTCGTTCATCTCAGTCGGCACACAATTTTTTCCATTGCCAGCCGTCATCGGTCAGGTCAATCAATTGAATCCGCCACCCGCTCCGGCGGGAAATCCGGTGACTACCGCGAAAGCAAATTTAGGAAAAGCTTTGTTCTGGGACGAACAACTTTCTTCGACGAAAACTGTCGCTTGTGGAAGCTGTCATCACGCCTCAAATGGCGGTGCGGATCCGCGGAACGTCACGCAAGCGGCGCGTTCCGTTCTTCCCGGCGCGGATGGCGTTTTTGGCACTGCTGATGACATGCTCGGATCAATCGGCGTCCCGCTCGCGGCGGCGAATGGTGATTATCAATGGTCGCCGAGCTTTGGATTTAAAGAGCAAGTGACCGGGCGACGATCCATGTCTTCGATCAATGCCGCGTACGCCAGTTCGTTGTTTTGGGATGGGCGAGCGTCACAGGTTTTTCGTGATCCGGTTACCAACGAAATTATTCTGAGCAGTGGGGCCGCGCTTGAAAATCAAATCTTAGGCCCGCCGGTGAATTCAACTGAAATGGGTCACGTCGGACGTGATTGGAATGATGTTGCCAAACGAATCTCCACATCCAAGCCATTGGTTCTGTCTCCTTCGGTTCCGGCTGAACTCACAGGCTGGATTAACAGCCGTAGCTATCCTGAACTTTTCAACGAAGCCTTTGGAGCATCAGAAGTTACTCCCACAAAAATTGCGATGGCGATTGCGACCTACGAACGAACGCTTTATTCCAATCAAACTCCATTTGATAGTGGAAGTCTGACGGTGGCGGAAACGCGGGGGCGACAGGTCTTCAATCAAAGCGAATGCAACGATTGCCACACTGGAACGCTGTTCACCGACAACCTTTTTCATAACACCGGGATTCGTCCATTTGCTGAGGATCAAGGACTTTTCGTAGTCACAGGCAATTCGAATGATCTGGCAAAATTCCGTACGCCAAGCCTGCGCAATGTTGAGCTACGTGCGCCGTATATGCACAACGGGCGCTTTGCTACACTCGAAGAAGTAGTCGAATTTTATAATCGCGGTGGCGATGTGAATGCTGCCAATATTGAACGAAATCGCATTCGTCCGCTTAATTTGAGCGCCCAACAAAAAGCCGATCTCCTCGCATTTTTGAAACGCCCGTTGACTGACCCGCGCGTTGCATCGGAAGTGACTCCGTTTGATCGTCCAATGCTGTACGCCGAATCAATGCGCGTTCCGCAAATAATCGGCAGCGGTACGGCTGGCACAGGCGGAAATGTCCCGCAGGTGATGGCGATTTCTCCGCCGATAGTTGGCAATACAAATTTCACGATTGGAATTTCTAATGCGTTGAGCGGAGCGCAGGCGGTGCTTGTGATTGATAAAATTGACTCCGGCACAACAGCAACGATTCCCGCATCTGCCTCGCTGGCTCGCGTAACGACAACACTTTCAAGCGGCGGCTATAGTTCGGTAAATTTGACGATTCCGAATAATCCATTGTTAATCGGAGTTCCGCTGTATGGACGCTGGTACGTGAATGACCCTGCCGCCGTAGGTGGAATTGCCGTCAGCCAGGCTTTTCAGATAAATATTTTCGGCACAGTCACAAATTCCGCTCCTGCGATTGCTACCGTTTCCGCCGCCAGCTATGCCATCGGAGCCGTCGCGCCGGAATCAATTGTCTCCGGCTTCGGAACAAATTTTTCCACCTCGACGGCTGCCGCAACTTCACTGCCGCTACCGGAAACATTGGCTGGCGTGCAGATTTCCATTCGTGATGTCTTAGGTGTCGAACGCGTTGCCCCACTGCTTTACGTTTCGCCTTCACAAATAAATTATCAAGTTCCCGCCGGACTTGTGACTGGAGAAGGCTCCGTCACTGTCCGTCAAAACGGGAACATCGTGGCATCCGGGCTTTTACAAATTACTTCGATCACGCCCGGATTATTTGCCTTTGAAGCCAATGGACGCGGCCCCGCAGCGGCACAGGCGCAACGCGTAAAATCCGACAACGCGCAAAGCTTTGAAGCTGTCGCCGCTTTCGATACTGCGCAAAATCGCGCTGTGACGATTCCGATTGATCTGAATTCCGACCAGGTGTATTTGGTGCTTTACGGTACAGGAATCCGCTTGCGCAGTTCACTAACAAATGTAACCGCCAGCATTGGTGCTACGTCTTTACCACTGACATACGCCGGAGCGCAGGGAAGTTTTGCAGGGTTGGATCAGGCAAATATTTTGCTGCCGCGAACCATGATCGGACGCGGCGAAGTTGATGTCACGCTCAATGTTGATGGGAAGATTAGTAATGTGGTAAGAGCATTAGTGTCCGGTTATAAGTCTATTGGACTCAATTGTTTAGAAAATGTACTTTCCGAATTTTGCAAATGACACCCATGAAGTAGTTGATTTAATGGGG
>JAYTCQ010000385.1:0-55529 GCA_043736395.1 Blastocatellia bacterium
AAACCAAGCTGAAGCTTGTACTCCATGCTCCATACTAATTTGTCACTCCATTTTGAATCATCTCTTCAATTTCAGCTTCATCGAAATTGAGCTGTCGCAAAATTTCGTGTGAGTGTTCACCCATACTCGGAGCCGCCCTTGGAATTTCTTTCGTGACCCCATGAACATTGATCGGGCTGCTCACTGTACTCACTTTGCCAAGCTGCGGATGCTCGAATTCAGCGAAGACTCCATTGGCTTTCATCTGCGGGTCAGCCGCGACTTGATTCATGGTCGGGATCAATCCCCACACAATATTTTCAGCTTTGAACAATGGTTCCCATTCGCTCAAATCTTTGGTGATCAGAGCGGCATCCAGAATTGAGATAACTTCGTTATTATTTTCCGAACGTCCTGCGACGCTTGCGTATCGCGGATCATCGCTGAATTCAGCAATGCCGAGAGCGCGGCAAATTCTGCCCCAATCCCGTACAGTGTCCAGACAGCAAAAAATAAATCTTTGCCCGTCGCGTGTCTGGTACTGATTAATCAATGGATTCAACGCCGTGAATCGTGTCCGCCGTGCTGGAAATTCTGCTCCGACTAAAGCCGCCTGCACCTGACAGCTATTGCTCCACGCGCCAGTTGCCATCAGTGAAGTCGAAACTTTGGCGCCATGTCCCGTCGTTTGGCGTTGGTATAACGCCAGCATAATGGAACCGAAAAGCGCGAGTGAAACCGGATGATCTCCAGTTCCGCAAGGCATCGAACCCGTCTGCACGGTCAAATCATGAATCATTCCCGTCAAGCCTGAACGCGCCCAATACGCTGTAGTGTCATAGCCCGGCTTATTCACGTCTTCGCCCTCTTCGCCGTAACCGGTGAGATGCGCGTAGATCAATCGTTCATTAATTTCGCTGAGCAATTCGTAGCCCAAATCAAATTTTTCAATTAAATCAGGCGTGTAATTCGTGATGAAAATATCTGCAGTTTTGACCAGTCGTCGCAGGGCTTCGCGCCCCGTTTCTTCATTCAAATTTAAAGCCAGACTCTGCTTGTTACGAGCATCCAGCAGCCAGCAATAATTGACATCGGAAGCAGGCATGTTCGGCGCAAAAGATAGCGTTCGATATGGATCGCCAAACGGAGGACGTTCAATTTTGATGACCTCCGCTCCGAAATCAGAAAGGATCGTCGCCGCCGCAGGACCTGCAATATAAGTACCGCAATCAATCACGCGGAGGCCGGATAAAATATTTTTTTGATTACTCATGTCGTTTGATAAGGGCAGAACTGAAAACTGAATTGTGAGGCGCGTAGTCTGCCGTGTACGCTGTGTCAGTAGCCAGCGCGTGAGCAAGGGCTGCACTGGCAAGGCGTTCGTTGATGTCGAAGAGCGCACTGTCGAGGCAGCCCTTGCTCACGCGCGGGCTACTGACACTAGGTCGCATACATTTTTATTTTCCGGCAACAGTGAAAGCCAGCAGCAAATTCCCCGGCTGTCCGATGATTCGACCGTAACCAGAATTTGTATAGAGAATGCCATTAGCAATAATCGGCCCTGCGCCGTCCAGCGTCCCGCCTTTCGCTTTCATTCCATTGATCGCATCGTAAGTTTTTTCAGCTGTATCAAAATCCCAAATAATCGCACCGTCCTTCGTCGCGTACGCTCGCAGATGTCCGTCGGCAGAGCCTGATAACACTACACCAGGGATCACTGAAGCGGCAGCGGATTGCGAGTTAAAGCAGCGCGCCGTCCCCCAGGCGCAGTTCGCTGGAGGCGCAGGAATATGCCAAAGTTTTTTGCCGGAAGAAATTTTTAAGGCGGTTAGTCCGGGCTGACGATTTTGCCCGCTCACGTCGGCAACGGGAACATATGCATTTTCTGCATCAGCAGCAAAACCCCATTCAATTCCACCAAGCGCGCCGCCTTGTCCGACTTTGACTTCCCATAATTTTTTGCCGTTGCTGTCGGGATCAAGCGCGTACATCATGCCTGATTTTTGTCCGGCTAAAATTACTTGTTTTCCGTTTGGAAGTTTTCGCAGAATCACCGAACTGCCGAAGTCATAATCCGGGCCTGCGATTTCAGGGCAATTGCCAACTCCGGGTTGCCGACAGCCGACCAGAAAATTATCGTTCGGCATCAACTGATTCGACCATTTTAATTTTCCAGTTTTCAGGTCAAACGCCATAATCGCGTCGGTGTGTTCCGTAGTTACATCGGTGTAGGAATTTCCTGTACCGACGTAGATCAATCTGCGCTTTGCATCTATGGTTGGAGCAGCCCAGATGGCTCCTCCGGCGGGGCCGTACATCTGCGTTCCAGAGGAATTTTTCTTGAATGATTTTGGCGCATCCTGCACTGCATAACTCTTCCAAATAATTTTTCCGGTGGAGGCATTAAGCGCGACGACACTCCCGCAAAACGTGCAGCATTCATATTTCGGATCGCGTCCGGCAGTCTCTTCAAACGAAGAAACCGGAACGTAGATTTTGTCCTGAAATAATATCGGAGAACCAGTGATGCGAGAGAGTAAATGGTCTTCGATTTTTGTTTTCCAGAGAAGCTTTCCGGTTGTCGCATCTACCGCCTGAACGTTGGATTTTTCATCGCCGAAATAGATTGCAAATTCTGATTTCGACCCGGCTGGCATTGATCCAACGCTGATGGCGGCACGGACGGCGGCTCCGGCATTCATCGTCCAATACGTGCATCCGGTGCTGGCGTTGAGGCTGTAAATAATCCCAACTTCGGTCGTCAGAAAAAGGCGGTCGCCGATGATGGTGGGCTGTCCTGTCGCCATTGATCCGGGATGCGCGAACGCCCATTTTACTTTCAATTTTGGAACGTCTTCCGGCGTGATGCCAGGCTGCGGCTGGAAGCGAGAATTTTCAAGATCGCGTCCCCAACCGTTCCACTGCGAAGTAGTAAATTTGATGGGAGGAGGAGGGAACTTGCAAAGGTTCGCAGTCAAATTATTTTCAATCGGAGCGCCGGGTTCCTTGCCTGTTAAGTGAATCGCGAGGGCGCGAATTTGCGCGGCGCTCAGCCCGGAAGCTTGCTGCTTCATCACCCCTGAAGTTAAGGTTTGAATCACATCTTCCGCCGAACGGCGACGGATCAGAAACAGCGGAGGAATGCGGTCCTGCGCGTTGTCGTGACAGACCGCGCAGCGTTGCTTATAAATCGCTTCGCCTTCAGGAGAAGCGGGGATTGGCGGTGTCGGGGATTGACTGAAAATGGAGAAAAAAAATAATGATGACAGCAAACCTGTGGTAAGAGTTCCGATAAGTGTATGCGCCGAAATTTTCATCGTTTTTCTTTAGTAGTGTTTGGGCCAATGCTGCGGATGAAATTCACAATTTGCCAGATTTGTTTGTCATTGAGTTTGTTTTTGTATTCCAGCATGTCAGCCGAAACACCTTCGCGGATGGACGTGAAAATTTCGCCGTCACTCGCGCCGTAGTCCCATTTTTCATCCGTCAAATCTGAAGGAGTCCCGCCCGAAAGCGCCATTCCGCCATCGCCTTTTCCGCCCTGTCCGTGACAGGAAGCGCAATGACGTTGATACAATTTTTTTCCGGCTTCGATGGATTCTGGAGTTTTCGGTTCCGTGTTATTTGGCTTCGGATTTTCCTGTGTCAATAAAACTTCAGTTTGTTGAGGTTGTTCGCTGCTGTGTCTCTTTTGCGAAGCCTCAACAAACTGAAGTTTATAGGACATCAGAGCCATCATTACCACGAAAAAAATCATTGTGATCAGGCAGGTGAAAATATTATTCCTGTGGTACATCAAAATTCTCCACTAAATAATCTGGATGAACTTCACGCAAGTACACAAAAAGTTCGTGCACCAGATTCACGATTTTATTCACGCCATATGCATATTCCTGACCTTTGACTTTCAGTGCCAGCGAAACAAATCCGCCGCGGATTGAAGTTGAGACTTCCGCTTTTTGGGGATCAATGCGCCGATGCTCTGGCAAGTCAGAATCGTGTTTTTGCTGAATGAATTTTTTCAATTCAGACGAAAGCTCTGAGCCTGCCGCTACACCCGGCAACAACTGTTTGAAGCGCAATTCCTTATTCGGGATGTCTACATTCAATTCCATCTGATGATGAATGACCCAGACAAATTTGAAGCGCCCAGGCTTCACTTCACTGAAGCCGCAAAAGATGCCACGGTCGGCGTAGGCTTGGAGGGTTTTACGAATTATTATTAATGGGTTTTGCATTAATTTGAAAACCAGGCGTCAAGAGTTCAATGATTATACGACATACAACCTGGCTCCACCGTCCCTAAAAATCCCGGTTCAAATTGTTGTTTATTCCAGAATTCTTTTTTCGCCTGACAGTTGATCAGCGAAGGTCTGCTTTCTTTGGCAGCGATCTGATAACAGCGTTCCAGCGCCGCGCGGAAGTCCCCTGGCTTTGTCACGTATTCGCCGTGAGCCCCTAATCCTTCCGCAACTTTATCGTAGCGAACATTTTCCTGAAACAGATGCAGGCTCATCGTGACAGGGCTGCGAGCGTTGCCGCTCCACGTGCCCCACGCGTTATTGTTGTAGACGATCACAATCATTGGCATTCGATATTTTGACGCGGTCTCAAGCTCCATAATCGTGTAGCCAATTCCGGCATCTCCTGTCACACAGATAATCGGAGAGCCTTTGTAGGGGGCTTGCACACTGACGCCGTGTCGCATCGCTACCGCCGCGCCGAAAGCGTAGCCGACATCCGGGCCGATGGCTCCATATTGATAAGCCCCATTTAAAATTTGCCCCGGACGATAGCCGCGTACCCAGCGTCGCATGTAACGCGCAATGCCGTAGCCTCCCGAAACATAGGTTGTCTGCTCTTTCGGAAGCTTGCTGTGATACATAAAATTCGTGACTTCTTTGGCGATCACGGCGGGATGGACGGCGTCGGTATAGCTCATTCCTTTGGCGTAAAAACCTTCGTTTTCATCTTCAAACTTTTTGCGAGCGGCAGCGATTTCAGCGATCCATGCATCGTGCTTCATGTTTGGCATCGCATCGGTTAACGCTTCGAGCGCGGCTTTTTCACAACTCACAATTCCAACATCAATAGGGAGGTTTCGCCCAATGTCTTCGGGGCTGGGATCAATGCAGATATATTTTGCGTCAGGCCCGAAAGCGAATTCACCGACGGTGGGCATGCAATATTGTCCGACGAGTAAAACTACATCGGCACTCGCCAGAGCGCCCGGTGAAGCATTCGCTGATAACGGACTCGCGTCAGAAAATTGTCCTTTCATCGCACCGGATTCGACGACAGGGATTTGTGTTTTCTCGGCTAATTTTTTCAGAGCATCCCAGGCTTTGCTGTAAAAAACTCCGTTGCTTGAAACAATGATAGGACGAGCGGCAGTCTTAAGTAAGGCGACGGCAGCCGCTAAATCTTTGGGGCTGGGATGCGGCTTGGCATTAGTTCGGTATTTTGTTTTGTCATGAAAATAATCAAGTTCACTCGCGGATTTAAAATTTGCGCGTGTGACTTCCGCCGGAAAATCAAGATGGACGGGGCGGGGAATTCCTGTCCGCAATTGACGAAATGCATACGCCGCATATTCGTGAACACGCGCCGGAACGATCAGCCGCTTGCCATATTTTTTCAGTCCCTCCGTGGTGGGCTGTTGATAGCCCAGCTGGATTCCAGCCTCAGTGTCTTCATTACGAATCGTCATATTGCTCGCTAACACCAACACGGGAGACCGGGCGGCATTGGCGGCGGCGATGGCGTTAATCATATCTGTGAAGCCGGGGCCTTCTGTGCCGGAGGCTGCTGCGACTTCACCGGTGACGCGACAAAATCCGTCGGCAGCGTGCGCCATGGCTCCTTCGTGGCGACCTGAATAAGTTGGAATTCCTTCCTGTGCAATTGCGTTTACGATCGGGTAATTTCCCGGACACGAAAAAAGTGCGGCGAGACCTTCTTCTTTGCAAACCCTCGCAAAAACCTGTGCGCCAGACATCGGGAAAACTGCTTTAGTTGGCGCGGTTTTTTCAGCCAATGCGAATTCATCTGGGATTTTTATCGAATGTTCATCGGCTGCTGCAAGGGCGGCTTCACTACCACTAAGCACGGTTGCGACTGTCGCTCCAGCCACAGCTTTCGTCATAAATTTTCGCCGTGAAAATTCAATTTCAGAGTCACCAGTATCAGGTTTAGGCATTGCTTTGATCCTTCTAATTTTAGACTTGGGGCTGACCATTACACAGGTCAGAAGATGTCATGTTCTATTCCGAGAAACTTTCAACCTACGAGACGGGAAAGTCAAGCAAACTTATGAATAACAAATGAAAACTCACCCATGAATTCAAATTTACAAATTAGAATAGTTTGGTTGCAGTCGCGGCGTAATTTTGCCTATTAATGATGCTATCTGTTATCCAGATAACTGATCCCACGTAAAAGCTTAGGTATTGTAAAAGTTAATTTATTCATAGAAATGTCACATTCCGGCAACTATGAAAAATTAAGATGGCTTTGTTTCTGGAGCCTTTCGTTAGTGATTTAACTAACGAAAGGTAAAACAGAATTAGTATGTTAGATCTTTAACGCACACTCAGCCATTCGCTACAACAAGCTTACCGCCCTTTACTGATTCGGTTCAATCTTAATCTGTATTGATAGTGCTGAAAATATTAATTCGATTCATCCTAAAGTGCGATTAATCAGCAAATGGATACTTATCTAACTTTGTTGGAAGTATTCACAATGATCAGGATACGGGTGGGAGGGACTTATCGTGAAAAGAGAAGATCGTGGATCACAATCAAAATTATCCGAGAAAGAACTGATTTCAATATTTGAACAAACTTCTTCTTGTAACATACTTAATTTATCCGACAAGGCTATTATTTATCATCAAGGAAGTGAAAATCCTTTTGTTTTTTTGCTCAATAAAGGGCAAGTCAAATTATCAAGGGTCAATCTTAAAGGCGATCAATTAACTCACGCGATTTTAAAGATCGGAGACGTTTTCGGTCCAGGTTTGACGGAGCAGGGTAGCGTTGAATCCTATGAATCGGCCATCGCCAAGGGAACCGTAAAACTCTATCGAATCTCGAAAGAAGATTTTAGAGTGCTTTTGTCAGGTAGCCTTAAACTTGCATGCTTGATTATCGAGTTACTCTCAGAGCGGCAACATTTTGCTGAGCGTCGACTTGAAGGCGTACTTTTCCTGGAAGTTCAATCCAGGCTCGCGTTGATTCTGTATGAGTGGGCGATCAAAAAATACGGCCTACCTATCGGGGAGGATAAGAAAGATTTTCACTTAACACAGCAGGAACTAGCGGATTTAATCGGGGCAAGTCGTCCAGTGGTGAGCACAATTTTGTTTGATCTTAAGACGCGTGGGGTCATTGATTACACCAGAGAAATTATTAAGCTGATAGATTTGGACGCGCTGAAGGAAATGGCGCGGGTCTAGAATTTATCAAAGTGTTATTCAGCTAACAGACAATTCATTTCTCGACTGGGTATATTGACAGTGGCTACTCTATTTCGTTCGTCGAAATCCACTCTGCACCTCGAAACCGATGAAGAAACTTGTGGGAAATTGGCTGATATACTTCGGTCTTACTGAAGTGTATGGACGATTGAACTCAAACTTTTTTGTTAGTAGACGGGCGGATTTCGTCAGCTGCTTTTAGGGTAGCCATACTCGCAATTTCTATAACTTAATCGGTAATACCAAATGAGAAGGGAATTGACGATTCCTGAAAATTCGTTGCATGGCCGATTGATAATCAGAGTCCTTAGCCTTGAAAATATTCTCAACATACTTTTGCGGATTGCGGTCATACAACGGAAACCAGGTACTCTGAATTTGCACCATCACACGATGACCTTTTTTGAAAGTATGATCCGCCCAACGTAAATCCACCTGATAGGCGTTCACTTCATTGGATTTTACCGGCTCCGGCCTTTCAAAACTTTTGCGATAGCGTCCTCGCAAAATTTCACTCGCCACCATTAACTGGTAACCCCCCATTTTCGGTTCCAGTGTCCATTCTTCCGGATAAACATCAATTAATTTCACGATCCAGTCGCTATCGGTTCCCGAAGTTGACGCGAATAAATTCGCCAGGATTTGCCCGGAAATTGTGATGTCTTCTGCCAGTGGTTCTGAATCCCAGCTCAGCACATCGGGACGATTGTGAACGAAGCGCTGATCCTGCACTAACCAGGTTCGCCAATCGGAACCATTCGGATGATAAGTCGCCTGAATCGGACGTGGACGATAGGGAACCGGATGTTTAGGATCAGAAACATATTCGTCATAATCGTTTGTGCTCTGCTTCGGAGCATCAAACGAAAGCTTGCCATCACCCGATAAATAAAGGTTCCGCGTGAGGATGCCCTGCTTCGGTGGCCACGCCGGATAGGTCTTCCATTCATTGCTTCCTGTTTCAAAAGTCGTCGCTTCCGCTGGAACAAAATTCCCTTTGTCTTTCAAATAATGCGCAAAAAATGGAGCTTGAATTTTCGCGCGATAGTAACGTCCTGTGGTATTCAAAAACTGGATTCTTCCTAGACTATCGCCCTTTCCATTCGACCATCCACCATGATTCCACGGGCCG
Organism: Blastocatellia bacterium; assembly: GCA_043736395.1. Classification (GTDB taxonomy): domain Bacteria; phylum Acidobacteriota; class Blastocatellia; order RBC074; family RBC074; genus JAFDVL01. The sequence continues at coordinate 8,592 of JAYTCQ010000385.1, forward strand.
GCGACGAAGAAATTTAAGTTGTTTGTGTCATTTTTTTCCATCGCGAGGTAGGTGTTGACTGCGCCGTAAAAATCTTCCTGATCCCACCATCCCGCAACGTGAAGCATGGGGATTTTTGGAGAATTTGCGATGCGATCCAAAGCTTTGCTTTTCCAGTAATCATCGTAGGTCGGATGCTTGATGAAATTTTCCCAGGTAGGTAAATTTCCTTTGAAATATTTTTCGTTGGCATTCGACAGCGAGCCGAGTTTTAAGTACCAATCATACGTGTCATAGCGGTCGTGATTAAAATCAACGTCAAGTTTTGAAGTCTCCAAACTGTAGACATATTCAAAACCGTAGCTCAATCGAAAAGCTCCATGATGAAAAAAATCATCACCCATCCAAGTGTCGCCCATCGCGGCCTGCGGCGACGCGGCCTTCATCGCGGGATGCGGATCAATGGATCCCATCACGGCAGTCCAGCCGGGATAGGACACGCCAAAAATTCCAACGCGTCCATTGTGGCCTGAAATATTTTTCAGCATCCATTCAATTGTGTCGTACGTGTCGGTCGTTTCATCAATCGCCTGTGGATCATTTTTGTTCGTTCGCAACGGACGATTCATGACAAACTCACCTTCGGATTTATAGCGTCCGCGAATGTCCTGAAAAGCAAAAATATATCCATCTTTGATGAGTTCGGGAAAGCCCGAATTGACGCGGTTGGAAGTGAATCCGTCAACGCTGTAAGGCGTGCGCTGCATTAGGATTGGCAACGACTCCGTAATGGTTTCCGGCACGAGAATCATCGTATGCAATTTCTTTCCGTCGCGCATCGGAATCATTACTTCCTGTACTTTGAATTTTACATCCGTCTTGCTTTCCGGTTCGACCTGACGACGGAACGCGGTCAATTTTTCATCGCCTGCTTCAACCAGAATTTCAGAAATTGCTCCAAAACTATTTTGCTTAAAAGTGTAGCGAGCACCAGCAGATTTGGCGATAAATTTATTCGTCGTCTCCGCCGTCAGTTCGGTTTTGACATCGCCAACAGTGACGATTAATTTTTCACCTTCGCGTCCAACCGAAAGAATAATGTCATTGGTGAGCTGATATTCTCCGCTGTATGCATCCAGCGTCCGCGAATCCAGTTGCGGCACAGCAGCCGTCTGCGCAATGCCTACCGCACCCACAAAAATTAGCAAAAGAAAACCAAGCAAAGATTTAATTTTTTTCTCTCTCATAAATAAATAGCCCCGTACTCAACAAGCACCTCTAACCCAGCATCCAACATCTAGCATCCATCATCTATTCCTGTATTTCTCAAACCACCCGCGCAAAAATAAAATCTGCGCAATTCGATTTGAAGGATGTCGCGGCGTTGCATTGAACGGATGAAATTCATCATTGATGCGCACCATGACCGTATCAACTTTACGCAATTTCAAAGCTCGATAATATTGCTCGGTTTGTTCCATCGGCGTCCGCAAATCCAGCTCACCCGTCATCAACATCGTAGGCGTCGTCACATTGCCAACGTACGTGATCGGCGAACGTCGCATGTGTTCCGATGAATCTTCCCACGGTAATTTTTTGAAATTGTGATACCACGAAGCGCCGTCCGTTGTGCCGACAAAACTGTACCAGTTAATGACCGGCTTCATCACAACTGCTGCGCGAAAGCGGTTCGTGTGACCGACAATCCACGAAGTCAGCACGCCGCCGCCACTGCCGCCGCAGACAAATAAATTTCGTTCATCAATCGAACCTTTTTTGATAACCGCGTCGACACCATTCATCAAATCGTCGTAATCCTGTCCGGGATAATTGTTGTTGATAGCGTTGCCGAATTCTTTGCCGTATCCCGTGGAGCCACGCGGATTCGTGTACAGCAACACGTAGCCTTCAGTTGCGTGTTGCTGAAATTCAAAATTCATCCCGACGCCGTACATCGAATGCGGACCGCCATGGATGTATAAAATCAGCGGATATTTTTTCGAAGCATCAAAATCCGGTGGTTTCACGACCCAACCTTGCACCTTCATTCCACCTACGGAGTCGTACCAGATTTCCTCAACTGCGCCAAGTTTTTTCCCTTCCAAAAGATCGCCGTTCACGTCCGTTAATTTTTTGATATTGGGTTGTTTGATTTTGAAAGAAATAACATCGCCGGGTTCCATTGCGCTTATCAATGTTCCGACCGCAGAGCCATTTTGCGCAATGTTTGCAAGGTTGATCTGATGGATGCCATTTGTGATCTGCGCGACTTCGCCCTTGAGCGAAACAAAATGAACGTTATTTGATCCGCGATCTTCGGTTGTAAAATAGACGCCATTATTTTCAGTTGACCAAACAATTTCAGCCGGAGCGCGATCCAGCTTCGTGGTCAATTCCTGTTTGTTGGAACCATCAAGATTCATCAGATAAAGTTTGGCTACGCTGTACGTGTCCGTGCTGAAATCATTGCCGGTGTACGCCACAAATTTTCCATCTGGAGAAACAGTAGGATTTGAATCCGGCCCTTTGCGATCCGTCAATTGTTTGATCGTTCCATCGCTAATTTTCAAAGCATAAATATCTGAACCGAAGCGATCATATTCAGCATCGGTGCGACGCGATGCACTAAATAAAATCTGGCTGGAATCAGGAGTCCATTCAGGGGCGCTGTGATTATAATCTCCATCGGTTAATTGCCTTGGAGTCCCGCCTTCACTCGCGTTAATGATAAAAATATGAGCAAACGTATCCGGCAAATTTCCTGCGCCATCGGATCGCCAATTCAATGTATCAATCACTTTCGGCGGATCAGTCCACCTCGCACCACTCGGACGCGAAGGCATTTTTATGCTGAATTTTTGATGTGCGGCAGGCATCGCCATGGTGAAGGCAATCCGCTTTCCATCGGGCGACCATCGCAAATTTGAAGGGCTTCGTTCAAGCCGCGTGAGCTGTGTTTCTTCTCCGGAATCAATCCACTTCACGAATATTTGCGAACCCGAAGGCTGACCTGCTGCGATGTAAGCAATGCGCTTTCCGTCACTCGCCCACTGCGCCGCAGCGCCTTTGACGAGAAAGCGATTACGGCTGCCATCAGCATTCATAATCCAAATATCAGATTCGTATTTGTCATTGAGCTTATCCGTCCAACGACGCGTGTACACGATCTGCGAGCCATCAGGAGAGATTTGCGGAGTGGCGACAAATTCCCAGTCGAGATATTGGTCAACGGTGAGCTTATTGTTGCCGTTGGCGAAGGATTGATGAATGAAAGTGAAGAGTAACAGACAAGAAAAAAATATTTTTTGCATATCAGTTTAGATTTTGAAATAAAAGTGTAAAACATCGCTTAGAATTATGAGTCACGAACTTTTTATTGATCACCCATAAATTCTGCCCACAAATCTTCCTCGTTGAGCCAGGCTGAAATGTAACTAGAAAGTGATGGCGAGAAAGGGATAAATGATTTTTCCCAAGTTTCTCTAAAATCGTGGACGTTTGGTTCGAACCAAATGACAGGTAAATTGGGATCGTTACATTGTACACATTGAAACATAGCACAACCCAAATGAACTATTGGCAACAATCCAGTCGGCCAGTTCCAGTATTTATCTTCCGGATCAGCTCTGTGGGCATTGAGATAAAGTGTAACCGCATCGTCACCATCTTCGTTTAACGGACCACCTAGTAAACCTAGAAATCCATATGATTCGCCAAATCCACCGTTAGCAATTTCTGAGTAAATTCTATGTAACAAGGGAGGTAATTCAAATTCTAATTTTGTTTCAGCTTCAGCAATTTTATCAGAAGATAAAGGTGCATTATTCCCTTGAAGCAGGGGATCATCAGGATTCAGTAATCCTGCCTTTTTGCGGCTTAATAGTAATTCGATAATTTCAGAGTCAGAATGCATAGAATTTAAATATTAAATTAAAGGATTCCACAAAATTACAATGGAGAGTTCAGAGTCCAAGCCTTAAGCTTGCCGTTTGCGCGCGTAGCGTCGCAAACGTAGTGGCGTGAAATCGCACTGAAGATTAAGGGGGACTTCTCGCCAAGTCTCGCGAGCGGCGTTTCACGCGCTCGCGGCAAGCGGGACGCTTGCGCTCCAGTCAAAACCGGGAATCCACCAAAGAACTTTGTAATCATTAAACATGACGATCAATCCCGGCAAAATCGCGAGGACAAAACTATGTAGAACCCCCGCCTTAATTATCGAAAACATAATAATCAATTTATACGCAGAAGTAACTCCATCAAACGTTCAACTTACTTTTTTACCAGCGAATGGCTTGCAGCAAGTTGGAATATTCATCGCTCCAGATGCGCCGACGTGGGTTGATTGGGACGGGCTGCCATTGATTGATCAGGTCGCCGAAATCATTTTGCGTACGTGCCATAACGACCCAACTGGAAGGCTCTTTGAAAATTTCGGGCTTGTCTTCCTGATCGTCCATACCAAGACAAATCAGATTTTTGCTGGCTGCAAGGTTGGCAAGGATTGGTCGTAAGTTTAAGTGACGATTAGAGACGTGGAAGGCGATCATTCCATCTGGCGCAAGTTTTGAAAGGTATAAATCCAGCGCCTCCTGCGTCATCAAATGCACGGGGATCGCATCGGAATTAAAAGCATCCATCACGATCAAGCCGTAATGATTATTGGGTGCCTGTTGCAACGTATGCCGCGCGTCGCCTTCGATCACATTAAATTTCCCGCGTGAGCAAAGATGCAAATAAGTGAAATGTCCAGTGTCGCGCGCCAATTGAATGACTAATGGATTGATTTCGTAAAAGGTCCAGTTTTGTTCTTTGCGTGCGTGCGCAGCCATTGCACCTGTACCGAGTCCAATCACAGCGACATTTTGTGACGATGGTTTGGTTTGATGCATGGCAAAAACCTGGGCAATTGGCCCCGATTGATGAAAGTACGCGAGCGGTTCGCACTGCTTGCCGGGCGTGGTGAATTGGCGTCCGTGAATAGTGGTGCCGTGATACAGGCTGCGCGTATGATTCGTGCGATTGACTGTGACGGTCAGCGCGCCAAAATAATTACGACCTGCGAATAATGTTTTAGAAATCTCCGGTGCAAAAAAAGAACTGCCAAGAAACACCGCGCCCAGGGCTAATGCCAAACGGAGAGGATTCGCCGTCATGAAATGATTGATGAAAAATAATGGCGCAATGAAAACTAATCCAACGCGTTCCATCATCCCGATTTTCAAGCCCACTGCGAACCACGCCAGCACCGCTACGAGGACGCCGAGCGAAACGGCATACAACAAAGCGCGTGATTGTTCATGCTTGTCGCGAAGTAATTCGTTACTGATTGGCAGCAACAAACAGGCCAGTACAATTGACGATGGATATTCGATCAGCGAATTGAAAATCTGCGGCGCTAACAGGGCATTGAAAAATCCACCAAGCATTCCACCTACTGCAATCCACACATAAAATTCCGGTAAGTGCTCGACCGCTGGACGATCTTCGGCCAGCAATTGATGCGCTAACAAAGCCGCGATGGCAAAGAACAACAAATGCAAGACGATCAATAACCACGCGGGTTCGGTGGCTTTTGCGGCGTACACGAGCGTGAGTAAAATTGCCGAGCCTGGTAAAAAATTCTGCAAATAACTTCGGGGGATGAATTGCCTTCGCGCAAAGGCGTGCGTGAAAGCTAATAAATAAATGGCGAGCGGAACAATCCAAAACAAAGGTGCGGGTGCAATGTCTGTCGTAATGAACGTCGTCACGCCGAGCATCAAACTAGACGGCACGAACGCTAAAAATATCCAGCGCAAGCGACGTGTGGGGGAGATTGCGGATTGTGGATTTTGGATTGCGGATCGCTCGCCAGACTCTAATTGGTCTTGCAGCTTGCTTGGAAAATTACTGAAGCCCGCAATCTGCAATCCACAATCCGCAATGCCTTTAATCAACCATGCACAGACCAGAACTAATATTACGAATAATAAAAACGATCCGACCCAAAATTGTTTTTGCTGTGTGATGCTGAAAAACGGCTCCAAAAAAAATGGATACGCGAGCAAAGCCACGAAGCTGCCTGCGTTGCTTGCTGCGTATAAATAATATGGATCGCTGTTAGTCGAAGCGAACCAGCGTTGCAAAATAATTCCATTCGCTGACAGCAGCAACACGAACACCCCAACTGTTCCAGCCAAATATTTCAGCACCCACCATGCATAATTCGTTTGTCCGGGTAGTGGCGTTTGTGTGTTGGCGAAAAGCAGGGAAGTCGCGGCTACGCTAATAATGAACAAAATTGGATGAAAAAGAAATTGCCGTTTTTGCGCAAAGCGTGTGAAGAAGTAAGCGTAAGCGTATCCCAGTAACAACGTACCTTGAAAGAAAAATACGCAAGTATTCCAAACCGTTGGCGTACCGCCCGCCAACGGCAAAATTGCTTTGGCAATCATCGGCTGAATTAAAAACAATAAGCCGGAGCCAAGAAAAATTGTCGCGGCAAAAAGGATTGGCAACTTGTTGCTTGAAGTGATTGGCTTCATAAACAAGATTTCTCAAGATTCATTTGTAACTAAAAATTAATGCGGAATCGCCCACGGAATCACATACGCATAAAACATGACAATCAATCCCACCAAAGTCGCCAGCACTAAACTATGCCAAAAAACCGCTTTGAAAATGGCAGCTTCGTTGCCTTGCTGTTGCGTCGCCGCACTGGAAACAACAATGGATTGGGCGTCAATCATTTTGCCCATCACGCCTCCGGCGGAGTTCGCAGAACCCATTAAAATCGGGCTTAATCCCAATTGTTCCGCCGTGACTTTTTGCAGATTTCCAAAGAGCGCATTTGATCCCGCATCGGTTCCGGTTAAGGCCACCCCCATCCATCCGAGCATGGTGCCGAAAAACGGATAGAGCTTGCCTGTGCCTGTCATACTTAAGCCCAGCACGGTATCCATTCCCGAATATCTTGTGACGTACGCCAGTCCGACCATAAAGCTGATTGCCGCCAGTGACGGAATCATGTCAATAAAAGTATTCTTGAAAATGCGCAATGTTTTGCTCATCGGTAAGCCTGCTAACAAAGCGGCAAGAAAGCCTCCGAGGAAAACGGCTGTGCCTGGTAAGTTGAGAATATTTAAATTCACGGTGGCATCTTCTGGTGTTGGCTTTTGAGCTACGGGCGGCATTTTTAAAACTGCGTTGTGCAGCCCGGGCATTGGCGTTTTCAGCGAATCAAACGTCAGGTATTTTTGGACAGTAGGTAGTCCCGTCACAAAAATTAAAATCGAAGCGATGATGAATGGCGACCATCCTTTGAGAACTCCAGCGATTGAATGTTGACGCGAAAATTCCGGCAAATCCTTACTCACAGGAATGATTACTTTTGGCTTCCAGAATTTCAAAAATACGACCATCACGAGCAATGAAAACATTGCAGCGACTATGTCTACTAAACCTGTATCCTGATAATTTGACCAATAAAATTGCATCCCCGCGAATGACAATCCGCTGACGAGCAAAGCTGGCCAGACCTGCATTGTTTCTTTCCATCCGACCATACTGCGTACCAACCAGAGCGGTAAAATTAACGAAAGCGGAGGCAGGATTCTCCCCGTCATCGCACTAAATTGAAATTCGGGCAACCCCGTCACTCCGGCAAGTGTCCGAATGGGATTTCCGACGCCGCCCCACGCAACCGGAGCTGTATTCGCAATCAAACATAGCACTGCGGATTGAAATGGTTGGAAGCCGAGTCCGATTAAAAATGCTCCTGCAATGGCGACAGGCGCGCCGCCTCCGCCTGTGCCTTCGAGGAAAGCTCCGAAGCAAAATGCGATGAGGACAAGCTGCAATCGTTTGTCGCCGGAAAGTCCCGCAATGGAATCTTTCATGACTTGAAATTGTCCGGTTTCGACGGCGATGTTATACAGAAAAATCGAAGCGATAATCACCCACGCGATTCGCAGCATGCCGAAAATGAAGCCGTGCCCTGATGCTCCGGCGACCATTAAAAACGGCATCTTGAAGACAAACAGCGCGAGCAGGACTGCGGCGAGCATTCCGCAAAATGCAGCAACCCAGACGCGGGCTTTGAGCGCTACAAGAACAAAGAAAAGTGTAATGACTGGAATCGAAGCGACGAGCGTTGAGAGAATCCAGTTACCAAGTGGGTCGTAATTTTGGGGCCAAGTCATAGAGAAATCAAAAGGCAAAAGGCAAATATCAAAAATAAAAAGTTAAGACTCCTTCCTTTTGAAATTTGCCTTTTGCCTTTTGCCTTTTGATTTTAAGTTACGGCAGTCTTGTTGTTTGATGAGCAACCATGCGCCAGTCTTTTCCTTCTTTCACATAGACGTGCAGCATTTTTACAGAGAAGGAATTTGGCTTGCCGTCCGTCACCAGACTGATGTTGGTTTTGCTGGTATGCAGTGCGGTATTTCCGTACACACGAACTTTGACATCTTCGCGCACCAGTGAAACGTATTTCGTTTTCCCGGCTTTGAGGTTAGTAATGTAGGTCGCTTTATCGTCAGTGACGGAGCTGGAATGGGTATAGGTCAGGCTGTCGGAGTAGATGCGTTCGAGGGCGGCTCCGTCAGCTTTGACTAAGGCGTCAACCCATTCTTTTTCGAGTTGAATAATTGCCTGTTCGACTTTTGCATTTTGCGCCGAAGCCGAAATCACAAAGGCAAACAGAAAGAGGGAAGTCAGAAATAGTTTTTTCATAGAATCTGGTCATACGCGCCGGAGCGTAGTCGTATTAATTTTGGTAAATGTCGAAAGGTTTCTAAAATCAGAAGCGAGGCATAGCTTGAATCAACTATGCCTCGCAAGAGTAATCTGAAGATGGTCTGGAATGCAACCATTCCAAGAATTCGACGAGCTTGCTTATCGCTGATTAATCCACCGACGCGTAATATTCAGCATCGAATTGTCTTCACCTTTTACTTTTAGCTTGAGAAACGTGCGCAATGATTCAGCGGAGGCTGGGATATTCAGGGCTTCATACACGAGTCCGAGGGAATAAAGCTTTTATGGCTGAGGACGCATAATCGAATTGTATAGCTATCAATCAGAAGGCTGGCAGAAAGTCGGCTAAGCTATCTCCCGTTTTATATTTTCCGCATAATATCGAGGCACGTGATCATTGAACGCATCAATCGGTAAAGTCAGTTCACGCTCGAAGAGGAAATTTCCTATTGCTGTAAAAGGTTGTTTGATCCAACCACTGATGCGGTCAAGCAGTCCTACCTGATCTGCGGTGTCAAGCATAATTCCGTGACTATCGAACCTCAGTTCCTGGCCGCAGTGTACATAATGACGAGGGATAAAAGGGAATGCGACATTTGAGATGACGAGGTTCGCAACAAAATCATTGTTGTTTACGAATCGGTAATGATTGCGCTGTCCGAACTGCGCAAATCTCGCATCACCGACCATCGGAGAACCAAATGTATAAACTCCTCGCAGTTGATTATTTGACCGAAAATAGACGTTTGCGAGAGTCGCCAACGCGCCGCCCAGACTGTGACCGGTGAACCAAACGGGAAGAGGGCTGAGTTCTGTTATTTTGTCGTCAAGTTCGTCGCAGACATCAAAAAATGAGTCCCGAAAACCTTGATGGACTTTTCCATTTCCATCAAAATCTATGAGCTTGATTTTTACATCGGCGACCACATCGGCCAGCATGCTGGTGAACTGCGCGACAAGGCGCTTTGGATCGGGCTTCGGGAATTCGGTACCACGAAAGGCAACAATGGCGAAATTCTCAGCGGTTAGCAAAAGGCATTGCGATGAAACTCTCGTGATAAAATCAACTTTGAGAGGAATATTTTTCTCCGCCAATTTCTTTTTTACAAATGCCTTATTGCCGTATGCCAACATCGAAGCCTCCGCCAGGTGCCAGGCATTCACCGATGAAAAATTATCGACCTTCGCTTGAAACGGATGCTCGTTCCATTGCTCAAAGTACGGATAATCCTCATCTGGTAACGTGAAATATTGGCTAATCGTGGGCATCGAATTTTTAGCACCTCATGATTTTCGCTGTCATGTAGATATGCGAAAAAGTGTAAAAATATTACAGGTGAGGCGAAAAAAATTTGCCTAGAGGAATTATCTCGTTGTGAAAGTTCTAAGATTTGCTGCGCATTTATTCCACTTGCTGTGTTTGATGCACCAGCAATCGCCATGCCGTATCTTCCTTCACCCATACGTGTAAAATTTTTACGACTCGTGAAATTGAGGTTTCACCGTAGTTGCCTTCGATCTCGAATTCGCAGGAATAGATGGCTGTCTTGATCGTAACCTGCACAGATTCTTTGCGCGCAGCTAGGGCTATGTATTTTAATTTTCCGGATTTGACATCTGAAATCAGTGTTGCGCGTTCGTGTGTCTTACCATTCCAATCATTGTAAGACAAGTGCTTGGAATAGATGTCTTCAAGGTCGTTGCTGGCGTTGAGCAACGCATCCCGCCACGTTTTTTCGCGATTCAAAATTTCCTGTTCAGAGGCAGGTGTCTGTGCTGTTGCTGACAAACTATACGCAAAAAATAAGATGAAAATCAGAAGAGCTTTTTTCATGCTTATTTGATCTCGGTGCTCTGATGCGTAGTTAGTTGCCAGCGTCCATCTTTTTTCACATAAACATGTGTATAGCGAGCCGTGGTTTCAAGCGGTGGGTTTGGCTTGTTCTGCAATCTGGCTTTCCAGCGCGCCGTCACAATAGCGGTGTCACCGTTGACAATTATTTTCGTGTTATCACGTTTGACGAGCGAATAATTCGTCGTTCCATCGCGCAGAGTTTTTAAGTATCCATCTTTGTTTTCGACTTTGCCGTTGCTGCGTGTGTATTGCAAATTATCAGAGAGTATAGAGTTTAACTTGGCTACATTTTCGTCGAGCAAAGCCTGTGCCCATTCGTGTTCGATGTTTTCAATTTCCTGTTTGGTAGAAATGATTTTTGGTTTGGTGATTTCTTTGGGTTTTGTTACTGCTTTGGTTTTGGGGCTGGCTGTCACCACCCTAGCTCTGGTGTGAAGCGGAGCTGATGGATATGTTGATTGTGCAACCACCGCCAAATGTATGGCGATCATCAAAAGGGATATGCGTAGTAGTTTCATAAAATAAATATCTCTGTGCTTATGGGCGAATTACCGTACCATCTTTGCGCCGTGTCGTTCCCCAGGAATAATCGAAGTTAGGCGGTCCTGCCGGGATCGGAAATTTCTCCGCCAGCTTTTCGTCAAATTCAATACCAAGTCCTGGTTTCTCATTCGCCATCATATATCCGTCTTTGACGGTAGGACAGCCCTTGAAAACTTCCATCGTTTCGGGTTGGAATCCTGAACCTTCATGAACTCCGAAATTGTAGCTGACAAGTTCCAACGCCAATTGCGCGGCGTGCGCGAGAGGTGAAGCGTCGCCAGGTCCGTGCCATGCAGTTTTGACGCCGAAAAATTCTGACAAAGCTGCCACCTTTCGCGCTGGACTTAAGCCCCCGATTTGCGAAATATGGATGCGAATGTAATCAATCAACCGATCTTTGATGAGCGGTAAATATTCGTGCTGTGTATTGAAAAGTTCGCCCATCGCAATTGGCGTATTGGTTTGATTTCTCAGCAAACGGAAATGATCGTTATCTTCGGGCGGGAACGGGTCCTCGATGAAAAACGGGCGATATTGTTCGGTATCTTTGCAGATTTGAATTCCTTGTTGCAGCGTCACGCGTTCGTGTACGTCGTGAAGGAATTCAACTTCATCGCCGAATTTTTTACGCATCAATTCAAACATTTTCGGAACCATCCGAACGTACTTTGCCGGCTCCCAAATTGCTTTGGGATTCATTGGGCCAATCGCTTCCGTGCTCGAGGCTCCAGCTCCAGTTCCCAAATTAGCGCCGCCTGCGCCGTAGGTCGCCAAACCTTCGACTCCTGACTGAATTCTGATGTGGCGAAAGCCGCGTTCGACGCCTTGCTTGACTCGTTCTTCGAGTTCGACAAAATCTTTGCCTGCCGCGTGAAAATAACAATCAGCTCCGTGCCGGACTTTGCCGCCGAGCAATTGATAGAGCGGCATTCCTGCGCGCTTGCCTTTAATGTCCCAGAGGGCGATGTCTACGCCGCTCATCGCATTGAATAATACGGGGCCGTTGCGCCAATAACTGCTCATGTAGGACGATTGCCAGATGTCTTCAATTTCGTCTACATTGCGTCCGATGAGGAAGGGTTTTAGATATTCCTCAATCGCTGTTTTGACGACGAGTGAACGTTGCGTGAACGTCGCGCAGCCGTAGCCGTATAGCCCCGGTTCAGTGGTTTCGACTTTGACGACGACTAAACGAATTCGATTCGGAGCCGTCAGAAAAGTTTTGATATTGGTGATTTTTGGCGAAGACAAACCTTTGACGGCTTGCGCATACGCGGGGTTAGTTTTTGAAGCGAGGGCTTCAGCTAAAGATTCTTTGGAACCAAGCAGGGAAGCTCCACCAGCGAGCGAGAGCGAACGAATAGCATCACGACGATTCATAATATTGTTTGGAAAAGTTAGTTTCGCAGGAATACTGCGAGTGAGGATATTTTGACGCAAACTGACGAGAATGACAACGATTCAAGGAAATATTAATATAAGGGTAATATTTATTCTGTGGCTTGAATTGGTTTGATTATTTCTTTTTCAAAAATATTTTGGATGAACACATCTGCACGACCGTACTTACAGTTATAATTGATGTAAGCCAAGTGAACTTTTGTAACATTCGCCTCTTCCGATACTTGAATATTGGCAGAAATTCGCCGATCACAATAACGGTATTTGAGGTCGAAGGAATATCTACCTCCTTTCTCATCTGCCAATGTTTCAGAAGGGGAAATATTTTGCCCTGTGGCTTGTTCAAGTTTTTTTAGAAATTCTGCTTTCGACATTTTGAATTCATAATCTCCTCCACAGCAAAGATGGTTACCGGAGAGTTTAGTTGCCGTGATCAGAAAAATTGAAACACACAGTATTGAGAGAATCGCGAGTCTCCGAAATATCAAAGTGAATTCTAGCGATGGTAGCTTTATTCGTTTCCCTGCATAGATCAGCGCAAAAGGAATAACCGTAATTGCAATAAAGTCGGTTGAATCAATAACGCGCCCAATTGTCGGGAATCCCAAGCCATTAAAATAATCAATGAACAGTTGTGAGTACGATGATTTCCAAAATACAAAACTACACGCCCAAAACAAAAATACTGTGCGATGACGAAAAGTGAAAATTGTGACAGTAAGCAATGAAATAGACCATAAACCTGCAAAATCTGATAGCTTTCCTGTGAACCAATTGTGATAAAGCTCTTTCCAGAAAAAATCATTTCCTGCTAACAGTGTTAGCCCAATTATTAAACCGGGGGAGAGAATTATTCTTTCCTGAATCATACAAATTTAATTCTAATTATGGCTCTAAGCTAAGACGAAAAATCAATCGGCTGGTTCGAGCAAGTGCGTAGCGGTAATTATTGATCGGGGCACTCCAACTGTTAGCCGGAGTTACTGCTTCAATACACAATAATGTTACGCCAGTTATACCGCTGTGAAACCTCATCTGATCGTCGATAATTCCAAATTTTCCAAACATGGTGATGTGCGCTGATCCGTCATACCAGGTTCGATAACCAGTATTAAAAGTAATTGCTCTTTGTGTGAAATAGCAGGAGACGAAATCTTCTCCACGCCCAGCTGGTACATAAATGTTGCGCGTGTTGAAGCCTTCATCGCCAAGAAAAAGTTGCCCAGAATCGTGATGTAAAATCGCAGCCATCCGAATGATTTTATTCTCGTATTTTTGTGGACATGAATTCAGTTCTTCAATTGTCAGGTTAATTACATTTGTACTGATTTTTTTGCATTTACTGCAAGTTCCGCTGCTTGCGCCGACTAGGATAAATGAAAGCCAGCCAACGAGGATTAGTATTCCGACTGAAATAAAATAATGTTTTTGAATCCAATTTTTCATTGTAGCTTGTAGCACAAACTTCCCAGTTTGCGTTTTGTGCTCACTGATAATTCGGCAGAAAGGTTTTTGTTTAAGCAAACTGGGTTTCTTAAATAAAACGCAAACTGGAAAGTTTGCGCTACATCGCTACTTCAAAAATTTCCGGACCCGCGCCGCAAACAATTCATTCCCTTCGGCATTGAAGTGCAGTTTGTCCTCAATGAATAATTCAGGCCGTGGTTTGCCGTCCGCGCCGAGCGAAACATCGTAGTCATCCAGATATTTCACGCGCTTCGATTTCTTTGTAAATTCCAGCACCATCTGATTCAAAGATTTTTCTTTATTGGCATTATTCCATCGCGCTACACTGGGGCTAAGCGCAATGTAGACGACTTCTGTTTTTGGTAATTTGCTATGAATTTTTGTGACGAAATCTTTAAAATCCTGAAACGTTTGTTCAGGGGATTTGCCTGCGAAGATGTCATTGCCGCCAGCACGAATCAATACCATTTTCGGTTTGTAGGGAATGATAATTCGATCTGCGAAATGCGTCGCGTCTACGATTTGCGAACCGCCAAAACCGCGATTGAGGACTTTGTGGTTTGGCAAATCTTCTGCCATCGTTGTCCACCTTCGAATCGTAGATGAGCCTGTAAATACTATCGCACTTTGCGGTGGAGGCTTCGTGCGGTCGCTTTGTTCGAAGGCGGAGATTTCTTTTTCCCAGACAGAGAAATCGCGCTGGGGAGCAGCGGTTTGGGAAATGCTGGTAGCTTGGCAAATCAAAAAAAGAAATACAAGAATTGAAATTAGGCCGAAATTTTTTAAGTTTAGTTTTTTCATGATGTTTATCGAGTTGAGGTAGCGCAACCATGGCTGGTTACGCTACTTTACTGTATCAAATGTTCGTTTTTCCATCGCTTCAGTTTTGGCTTCATCGAATTTATGTTTCTTCAAGAAAGCATCGGTGATGTTGATGCCGAGTCCCGGTGCTGTGACCGGATAAATCGCACCGGTATCGTGCTTCAATCCACCGATCACAATTTCCTGATAGATCTCTTCATCCGGTTCGAAAAATTCGAGGATGATAAAGTTTGGAATTGAGAAACACGTATGAATCGAAGCCATCGTGCAAATTGGCCCGTTCGGATTATGCGGCGCGACAGGGATGTAATAAGTGTCAGCCATCGCCGCAATCTTCTTGGTTTCGGTGATGCCGCCTGTCCGCGCCAGATCAGGTTGAATGATTCGGACAGCCTGTTTTTCCAGTAACTCGCGGAAGCCATGACGCCCGAAAATTCTTTCTCCGGTGGCGAGCGGCGTATTCACTGATCGTTGCACTTCCGCCATTGCCGGAATGTTTTCGGGTGGCACTGCTTCTTCGTAAAAGAACAAGCGGTACGGCTCCATGGCGCGAATAATTTCCAAAGTAGATTTTGTATTCCAGCGTCCGTGGACGTCCATCGCAATATCGTAATCAGGGCCTCCGGCTTCACGAATCGCTTTTGTTAAGGAAACACCAAAGCGCAGGTCTGATTGCGTGATCTCGCGGTTGTAAGGCGAAACATTGAAGGGATCAAATTTGCATCCGGTGTAGCCTTTGGTCACCAGCTCTTTGGTTTTTGCGGCAAATCCCTCTGGTGTACGCGGTACTCCTTCCGTCCATCCGTTGGCATAAATTCGTAGTTTTTCCTGCACTTGTCCGCCGATTAATTTGTAGATCGGGATGCCAAGTTTTTTCCCTACGATGTCATACAGGGCAATATCAATGCCGCTGATCGCGGCCATGACGATGCCGCCCATACCGTTGTAATACATCGCACGATACATGCGATTCCAGAGGGCTTCGATGTTCCAGGCGCTTTGACCAATAATGACTTTGCTCAAATTAGTGACTGCTGTTGCGATCGGTTGCACGCCTGGATAGTTGGTCGCTTCGCCCCAGCCGACATAGCCATCGGCGGTTTCGACACGAACGAAAACCCACGGCGCGTATCCGCGAATACCGGTAAGGAGGATCGGTTCTACCTTCGTGATTTTAAGCGAATTGTCAGCTTGTTGGGCCAGCAGGGAAGGGCTGAGATTTCCGGACGCGAGCAAGCTTCCGGTTAACCCCAGTGATGCATTTTTCAGAAATGAACGACGAGAATCATTGTTGTAGGGTAACATAGGTTCCTTTATTTTTTGACCAGTTTGGTGTTGCGTTACTATGCAACTTTGAGTGGTGGTACTACGCTTTTGATTAGGTTACGGTTTTACTAGAAAAATTATTGGAAGTTACTTTGCTGCTTCCCATATTTCGACAAAGCTACTTACAGACCAACCGACGAGATCTGAGACTTGTCCATCGCCAATCTCGACAATTCTTAGTTTCCCGTCTCCATGCTGGATTATATCGACGCTAAAGAAGTTGCTGTCAATACGGCTCGCACAGTTTTGGACAATAGCAGGAATGATCAATTCTGAATCAGCAGCATTGGGCTTACCGATTATCACAAAATATCGAAGCTCGGTATCGGGAAGAAAATCTTCAACGCGTCTGATGCATAGACCGCCTTCAATCGTGCCGCGATATATCGTTGTGACACCCGAATCTATCGACGGTTTTATTTTCCCCACACTTGCTGCCAATACCTCAGTATCTATTAATTCGATTAAATGACCCGCTTGTGAAAGCGCCGACGCCTCCTCCTGAAACATCTCATCAGGCAAGCGAGGTGTTAACATGCTTTCTGGGTAAACAAAATCCATAATTGAGTGGGGGCAGATTACAAGAATCCACCCTGAATTCCAAATCCTGGAAACTGTTATTCCTCTCGAATTTCTATTTTACTCCTTAAGTATGAATTGAAATCAGCAATCAAAAAATTTCATTTTGTCATTAGCTATGTCCATTCATTGGCAAGGGCAAAACCAATATAAATTTACGAGTCAGACAAAATTGCCAAATATAAGCTTGACAAAGTTCTTAACTGCGCGTATCAAAACTAAGAAGTATTCAGCTAAAATTTTTTTAATGGGCTTAATTATTTTTGTAATTTTTTTTAAACAGTTTACATCAGTAAGTGAAGAATTAAGTTAGAATGACTTGGGTTATCAGTTCTCCCCTTCAACGAAAAAATATTGAGATACTACGTAAACACTAATCTCTCAAGGTATTCCTTCCTAAGTTATTCATTTAGCAGTTGTCCTTTAGTAACGGGATTTGTTTGTCTCTATTTAAGTCGGTGCTTCAACTTTGCTAAGAAGTTCGAAGGCCTAAGTCTCCCCCAAAATTTGTAAGCAAATCTGACCTTATGTTAAGGGATGGATTGTTCAATCAGTGTAACTATATATTAGTTATTACTCCAGGATATTGAACAAGTTTTTACTCTATTTAACGTTTTACGTCAGCAAATATAGGGGGAGTGTATCTAAATGGCTAGAGAAGTTAATTCAACGCAATCTTACGCGGACAAATTAGTTAAATTAGTACCCACTGAAATTGTTGGCGCGTATATGGTGCTTTCCGGAATGATTGGGTTTTCTCAGTCGATGCCGACAGCTCCGGGAGGGGTAAGTAACATTTTGATTGTCGTAGTTTCTGTGATTCTACTGGCATTTACGCCAATCTATTTAGTTAGAGTCTCCGGAGTTAAAAATGTAGTTCAGATTATCGTCACGACGATTTCATTCATTATCTGGGTCTATACATTGGGCGGGCCATTTATTGTTTTTGGAATTCATTCGCCGATGATTGCTTCGATTTTACTGGTGTTATGGCAAATGATCGTTCCTGTCATAGTGCCGGCGCAGCAAAATTGAGCTTCATCACACCGGGTAAGTTGCCCGATAAAATTTTGAGACATCATACTCAATGATTGAAAAGGCCGATCAACAAATCAAAGATTGGATTAATTCCGTTGTTACCGGCGTAGAAGTCGTGTTGGGCGTTCAAAAGGGAGACGCGCCCGGTCCTCAGATTTCGTTATATTTATTAGACCTCGCACAACAGAACATCGCACGTGTGGGCAAGAGGCCGCCGCTCCACATTCAATTGCGGTATCTGATCTCAGTGCAGGCACCCAAGCCTGAAGACGCGCACCGGATTTTGGGAGAGTTAATTCTTGGCGCGCTTGAAAAGCCTGAGACTGAAGACCCCGTGTTCGAGGCAGTCTTTGAGCCGATACCGATTGAAGCCTGGGCAGTTTTAGGTGTCGCGCCGCAACCTTCTTTCTTTTTGCATGTGCCGTTGCGCCACGCCCGACCAGAGCCGAAACTGCCGATGGTACGTCAACCTATCGTCGTTCAGCCGTCACTTATGCGCCCGTTGACAGGAGTCATTTATGGCCCTGGCAGCTTACCCATCATGGGCGCGCGCGTAGAATTAATGACATTAGGATTAGCCACCCGAACTGATGAAAATGGGCGCTTCCGATTCACGGGTGTCCCGGCGAATATTTCACTAAAATTATTGGTCCAAGCAAAAGGTCAACGGCAGGAAATTGAATTGTCCAGCCCACCTAAGGCCACCGGAGACGAGCCACTCGAAATCCGTCTCCACATCCCGGAGGATTAATATGCCAAATTATTTGGCGCCAGGCGTTTACATTGAAGAAGTACCGTCGGGCGCTCGACCCATCGAAGCTGTGGGCACCAGTACCGCCGCTTTTGTCGGCGTCGCGCCGAAAGCGGACGCTCGTGTGAATGAAGCGCTGCGAATCAATAACTGGACGCAATTTACGAAAGAATACTGCGCTCCTGAAAGCCAGAGCACGCATCTGGCGCAGGCCGTGTACGGGTTTTTCTTAAATGGCGGAACCGTTTGTTACATCGTCAACGTTGGCAAAGACGGAGCCTTAGTTGGCGATGCCAGCAAAAGGCAAGGGCTTGACGTACTCAAGGTAGTGGACGACGTAGCGATTGTTGCTGCGCCTGGATTCACTGACCCGCAATCTCAGGATGCCTTGCTGTCGCACTGCGAAAACATGAAAGACCGTGTCGCAATTTTAGATGCGCCTGAAGAGGTCTTAAATATTGATTTGTTGACGCAAGTTTCGACCGCCAAAGCTACCAGTAAAAAACCGAAAGAGGGAAGTGAAAGCACCAGCGCACCGGAGAGCGGAGGTTTACGCCCGCGCCAATCTGATGGTGGGTACGGCGCGGTTTACTATCCGTGGATCACTGTCCCCAGCGTCTTTAACCCGAAAGAATTAATTAACATTCCGCCTTCAGGGCACCTCGCGGGAATCTATGCTCGTACAGATGGAACGCGCGGCGTACACAAAGCCCCGGCCAACGAAGCGATTCGTGGGGCCGTTAATATTGCCTATCCGGTAGCACAGGAAGATCAGGAACGTCTCAATCCGAACGGAGTTAATTGTATCCGGTTCTTCCCCAACGAAGGCATTCGTGTGTGGGGTGCGCGGACTCTGGCGTCGAGTGCCAGCGAATGGCGTTATATCAATGTCCGACGACTCTTCAATATGATTGAGAAATCAATTGTCAGAAGCACTCGCTGGGTCGTCTTCGAACCGAACGATGTCTCGCTCTGGAAAAGTGTCAAACGCGATGTCACCGCATTTCTGATGCTGGTGTGGCGGCAAGGCGCGTTGATGGGACGTACACCGGAAGAAGCTTTTTTCGTCAAATGTGACGAAGAAACAAATCCGGTCGAAGAAATTGATGCCGGTCGCGTCAACATTTTAATTGGAATCGCGCCGGTCAAACCGGCAGAGTTTGTTATCTTCCGCATCGGTCAGGGATTAGGCGACGCGGAGGCAAAGACTGAAGGAGGTAGCAATGCCTGAAGCAGCCCAACAAGGCCCGGAACAAAGCGCATCGGCACAAACCGGAACCTGGCAAGACCCTTACCGCGCCTATAATTTCAAGCTCGAAATTCAAGGTGTCACCGAAGGACATTTCACGGAATGCAGCGGACTCGGCGTCAAGGTGGATGTGATCTCTTACCGCGAAGGCGGCAACAGCCAGATCATCCATCGTTTGCCGGGGCCGGTATCCTATTCGGATGCGACGTTGCGTTACGGTCTGACAAATTCTCGCCAAATGTGGGAATGGTTGCAGACCGCCATGCGCGGTAAAGTTGAACGCAGAAATATCTCCATCGTACTTTTGGATAATGATGGAATGGTCGAAGTCATGCGGTGGAATCTGAATAATGCCTGGGTTTCAGAGTGGCGCGGCGCTCCACTGGATGCGGCTGGTCGTGAAGTCGCAATTGAATCCATGACCCTGGTCTTCGAGACTCTGGAGCGAGGTTAATCCAGATGTGGCAAACGAATCTCAAAGCGTTCCTGCTGAGTTGGCTGTCGCGTCGCTTTCGGCGGTGGTCGCAGACTTCGTCAAGTGTGCCAGTAAAATCTCATTGGGATGAAATGTCACGTCAGGAAAAAGATGGAAACCCATCGCAAGAGACAAAACAGACCGAAGATAATTTATCGGTTCAGCAACAAGCGCTAACGAATGACAGGATGAATGATCTAGCCAGTCCTCCTGAGGACTGGCTGGCTCGCCAATCGGCTGGCCCACCGGCGCATTGGATCGAACGCGTGCGGCAAGGCGGCGCGGATCAATTATTGGAAGCAGATGAGTCGCTGACGCATTTGAATGACGGCGAAAATATTAGTTCGACGGCACCCGTTCTGCGACCATCACAGATGCCGCAACCGCCGCCCTTGCAGTTACAAAATATAAAGGCGACGGAAGGATTATCAAAGACGGAAACTCAGGGTGAGCAATTTCGCGGTTTGCCATCTAAGAAAGGAAATTATCAATCACTGAAGTATTCAGAACGTGATTTGTCAGCGCAATTTAATTCTTCGGTAGAAGGTCAGAATAAGCCTCAACCGGCATCACAAAATCACCGTTGGCAGTGGCCGGAAAATAAACCTACGCCTTCACAAAAATCGGTCGGTACAGACTTCAATAAAAACGCTGTTCACCATCGCGAGACTGACAACAATGAAATAAAAGGTGGATCAAATGTCAGCCGACAAGTCATTCCCAAAACTATAAATCGTGAAGTGGAATCACAGCCAATTGGTGACAGGAATTCGCAAAATAATAATGCGCGATTGACGTTTACCAAGGCGAGGGAAGTTAAAGAAAATGACACGCAACCGAAAGAGTCTTCAGCAAATTTGAAAGCCTCAGATTGGCAAAAAACTTTCGTAGACGAACAACTCGGGAAGACATCGGAAGACCAAACAAAATCAACTGTCCGTACTCCAGGATTGCCGAAAGTATTGTTCGACCGAAGTCGGATTCATTTGGAAGATACGCAATATTATTATCCGACAAAAAAAATCAGGCAGGAAAAAATATCACACCCTGCGACGCGGGTGAATCCGTGGGTGGAACCGGATCAAACTGCCCCGAATTACCAAATCTCAAGTGATCAATGGCCTGAATTGCCGGAGTCACCTGACAGCGATCAGCTCAACGAAATGATGGATCGCTGGCGTGATGCCAGGCGTCAGCAACGTCTGTCTGATGAACAAATGGGGATTTTATGGAGCGAGTAGCTTTTCTAATTGAACAAACCGGCGAGCGCATCGGCTGTTTACTTAACCCCGAAAGCATTGTCCGTCGCCGCACGGCTGGGCTGGTCCCGCGTCGTTCCGTCAGTGGATTGCTGACGGGCGCAGGGCTGTCCGACGATCAAATGATTTACACCGGCGGAGGGATGACTGAGCTAAATCTTGATTTGCTGTTTGATGTTTCCGTAGCCGGTTCGACGATCACAACAGAAGACGTCCGCGACTTGACGGGGCCGCTGTGGGCGCTGACTGAAAATTTTATTTCCGAAGATGGATACGGCAAACCTCCGCTGACACGGTTCATCTGGGGCAAAAGCTGGAACGTGCTGGGAGTCATCGCGGCAGTTGCCGAGCGGCTCGAATATTTCACGCCGGAGGGCACGCCGCGACGTTCGTGGTTGCGGCTACGAATGCTGAGAGTTGCAGAGCCGCCATCACAATTACAGACCGTTCAATCCTCAAATCTTTCACTGGCGACGGATTCGATTGAGACCGCCAGCGCAGGCAAAGTTACGGCTTCCGATGAAGAGAGAATTTATGAGGTGATCGGCGATTCTGAGGAAGGCGGATCAAGCGAGCCACTTTATAATATTGCCAAAAGCTTTGGGCTGGACCCGGCCTGGTGGCGGTTAATTGCGGAACGGAGCGGGATTGACGATCCCTTGCGGATCAAGCCGGGGACGCAGTTGCAGATTCCTTGACGGTAATTTGGGAAGGAAAAAAACGATGAGCCAAATTACAAATCTTGCGCGGATCACAGTTGAAGTTGATGCGATACCGTTGGCTCCCGTGATGGCCAGAATGCTGGGCGAAGTCTATGTTCAGCAACGACTCTCCGCACCGACTCAATG
This sequence comes from Blastocatellia bacterium, assembly GCA_043736395.1. Taxonomy (GTDB): domain Bacteria; phylum Acidobacteriota; class Blastocatellia; order RBC074; family RBC074; genus JAFDVL01. The sequence goes on from JAYTCQ010000385.1 coordinate 30,920, forward strand.
CGAATTAGTGTTCGTGGACTCTGCCGGAAACTTTAATCATTCCGCGCCGATTACGCTGGGTCAGCATTTACGAGTGAGCGTCAAGACGCAGGAACCTGAATTGTTTTCCGGTGAAGTGACAGCCGTTGAATATGTCTACGGGCCTGATCATCGTTGCGAAGTTCATGTCCGTGCTTATGACCTGTCACATCTGCTGCGCAAACACCAACCCGTGCGAGCGCATGTGCAAGTGACGCTGGCCGACCTCGCGCGTGAGATGGCTTCAGCCGCAGGGCTTCAGGTGGAAGCTCTGGTTGACAGTCCGGTTTGGAATCGGTTGCTTCAACATCAGCAATCTGATTTGGACTTGCTGATTGAAATCGCTGAACGCTGTGGGATGTATTTTGTGACGCGGGGCACTACGCTTTTCATTTTCACGTTGGAAGGCTTCGGACAGCCGATCACGATTGAACTGGGAACTTCGCTTTTTGAAGCCCGCATTGAAATAAATGGTCAGCATTCCTGTCAGACTGTCTCGACCACCGGTTGGGATCCCTGGCACGCTGAAGCCCGTTCAGGACAGGCGAGTCACGCACGGCTTGGTCGCGACATCTCAATGAGCGCTCCGCCTTCGAGAGGAGGCTCTGATGGTGAACGGACACTGACGGATTTATCTCTTCAAGAAGACCGCCAGGCTGAAACCATGGCGCAGGCAGAACTGGATTGGCGCGCCGCGAGCGAAGTTACCTTGTGGGGTGTTGCCGAAGGAAATACAGCTTTGCAACCTGGCGCTTTGGTCAATATTCAGGGTGTCGCAAATTCGCTGACAGGCCAATATGTCTTGTCTCTCGTCAAGCATACGATTGATGCCAGACGAGGATATATTTCGGAAATCTCGACCGCGCCTCCGGTCACGCAACAGAAGCGATTACGGACGGGGGCGACGGTGGTCTTCGGAGTCATTTCAAAAATTAACGACCCGGAAGAATTAGGCCGAGTCAAGGCCTCATTGCCAGCGCTTGGCGATGTGGAGACTGATTGGATGCAGGTGCTCAGCCTGAGCGGTGGAAGTGGAAAAGGACTGATTATGATGCCTGACATTGGTGACCGGGTTTTAGTGCTTTGCGCTGGCAACGATGCCGCGCAGGGAGTCGTGCTGGGTGGTCTTCACGGCATGAATGGCCTGCCTGATGACGTGATCGGTGATGGCGCTGTGCAACGATTTACGTTGTGTCTGCCTGGTGGGCAACGAATTCAAATGGATGACAGCACGCACAGCATTCGCCTGGAAAATAGCGAAGGAAGCTTTATCGAAATGCTGCCGGAAAAAGTAATGCTGCATGCATCCACTGATTTGGAAATTGAAGCGCCTGGCAGATCGATTATTATTCGCGGAGATAAAATTGATTTTCAGCGAGGATAAATTCGGAAATATTTTCCTATCAACAATGAGGACTAAATTTTATGAGCGATGAGAATTCTACTGACCAATTTCGCGCCATCTGTGTACACGGTAATGCCTACAGTCAAATCTGGCGGGGGCCGATTCGGTCTACTTATGTAGAGGCGGATAACGATTTACAGCGACATACCGCCGCTTGTGGACATACGAACAATGGAATAATTAACCCCGGTGATCCGAACTGGGAATAATTCCAAGAAGGATAATAGATGTTGTTCCTGACAGAAGATGCAAAAGTTGTTTGTGACCACCGAATGGGAATTATCACCAATGCCGCTTCACAGGATTGGGTTACCATCGACAATCGACGAATTTTGGTTTCCACCGATCCTGAAGGGCGTCCAATCAAATGCTGTCCGAATTATGGACCGACGATCAAACCGTGTACGACGACACTCAAAGTCAAAGAAGGATACTCGGAATTTATTCGCATTGACGGTCACGAAGTCTGTCTGGCGACAGTGAGGGGATTAACAGATGGGACTCCGCCAGGCACTGTGAATTACCTCGTACTTGTGCCAGGTCAGGAACTGTGTGAGAGCGTTTAGAGCAGCTATGAAGATGAAGCTCAAAATAAAAATAATTTTGCTGGCTTTGCCTGGCTTGATATTTTTCGCTGGCCTGTGGCCGTCGTCTGCGCAGCGTGGACAAGGAGTCAGGATTAAAGCTGATAACGGCACCGAAATTGATCTCTATGATGAAAGTTATGCCTTGGTGATTGGCGTCAGCAAATATACCAACGGCTGGCGAGGGTTGCCCGGAGTGAGTCGTGACGTGACAGCCGTGAATGCGGTACTGACGAAGCAGGGCTTCACGGTGAAGGTGGTCACAGACCCGACATTCACGCAGATGGATCAGGCAATTCGCGATTTTATCAGCGAATACGGATTAAAACAGCGTAACCGATTATTAATTTATTTTGCCGGTCACGGTTACACGGAATTGCGGTCAGACGGGCGCGATTTAGGCTACATTATCCCGGCGGATGCGCCTTTGCCTGCGCAGAATCCGCAACTCTTCAGTCGTCGCGCCATGAGCATGGATGATATGGAAGCTCATGCACGACGCATCAATGCCAAGCATGCTTTATTTGTTTTTGACAGTTGTTTTTCAGGCTCGATTTTTGAAGCGCGGAGTTCTTTATATGTGCCACCGGAAATTGCCAGCAAAACCGCCGCTCCGGTTAGGCAATTTATTACATCTGGAACAAAAAATCAGACTGTCCCTGATGCCAGTATTTTCCGCCTGTATTTCGTCCGCGCATTCGAACAGCGCGAGGGCGATTTAAATCATGACGATTTCGTCACGGGTGAAGAGTTGGGAATTTATTTATCAGGAAAAGTCTCGCGGGATTCGCGCGAAGCGCAGACTCCGCGCTACGGCAAAATTAATGACGCGCGATTAAATATCGGTGATATGGTTTTTGCATTACCCGCCGCAACTGTAGTCGTGAAGCCTCCGAACACTTCGGAAGCCTTTGAATTGGCGTTCTGGAATTCAATTAGCACGAGCCTCAATTTGCAGGATTTTGACGCATATCTGGAACAATATCCGAACGGACGATTTGCCTCTTTAGCGCGTAATAAAAAAGCGGGACTTCGCCGCCCTGAGCCTGACAAACCCGTGAGTAACAGTCTCGCTTTTACGCCCACGTCATTCATTACAGCGAAGTTTTTAAATGGGATTGTGACCAGAAGTAAGGCGGTCTGCGAGAGCTATTTTGAAGATTTAGGAAACGACATCAAGCTTGAAATGACGCGGGTTCCGGCAGGCAAATTTATGATGGGATCACCCGTCACTGAAGTGGAGCGAAAAGAGGGTGAAGGGCCGCAACGAGAGGTTTCCATCGACGGTTTTCTGATGGGACGATTTGAAGTGACGCAGCAACAATGGCGCGTCGTCGCGGGCTGGCCAAAAGTGGGAATCACACTTAATCCCAACCCTGCAAACTCCAAGGGAGATAGTCTGCCCGTAGAAATGATTTCCTGGACAGAGGCCAAAGAATTTATCGCGCGGTTGAATAAAAAGCTGGGGTTAACTGAAGGCAATGAATACCGATTGCCCAGTGAAGCCGAATGGGAATACGCCGCTCGATCCGGCACGACGACACCGTTCGCCTTTGGTTCGGAATTAAGTGCGGAGGTTGTGAATTTTAATAATAAATCCAAAGAAGAAAAGAAAGATGGTGTGAAAGTAGTTTACCGGGGAAAGCCTGTGGCAGTGGGATCACTAGGAGTTGCGAACGCCTGGGGGCTTTTTGATTTGTACGGAAATGTCTGGGAATGGTGTGAAGACGATTGGCATGCCACTTTCGACAATGCGCCTCAAAACGGGCGTCCGTGGATTAGTGATGCCTCCAGCCGTAACGCGTTTCGGATGATTCGCGGCGGCAGTTTCGGCAGCAAAGCCGGAGATTGCCGGGTGGCGCGGCGCAACGAGAAGATCCCAAGTTTTCAAAATAATGATACAGGATTTCGGCTGGCCAGAACTTATCGTTAATTGTTTTCGAGCGAAAGATAAATTTTAAAACAGGATAACTCATGAATGTTCGTCGTTATCGCGCCTGGCGTTTCCTACATCCCGATCTGGATCGTTCAGAAGAAGGAGTCGGGCTGGGGCTGTCACCAAGTGGTGGCATTCAGATGGTGGAAGATCGCGCTGCAGTGCGGCAGGCAATTTTATTATTGATTTCCACGCGACCGGGCGAGCGCGTGATGCGGCCTGATTACGGGTGTCATCTGCACAAATTGGTGTTTTCGCCGAATGACGATACGACGGCGGGACTCGCGATTCATTATGTTCGACAAGCGCTTAATCGTTGGGAGCCGAGAATTGTTATTTTGCGACTGGATGCCTTTCGTGATGAAGGATACCCGGAACGGTTGAATATTCAGCTTGAATATCGGCTGCGTTCGACCACGTTGCAGGACAGTTTGATGTTTTCTGTAGACCTCTCAGGAGAAATTCGATAATGCCTCTGAAATCACCGAATTTGGACGACCGAAACTTTCAGCAATTGCTGACCGAAGCTGTGAGTGTCGTCAAAAAATATAGTCCGCAATGGACAGACCTGACGCCAAGTGATCCGGGCATGGTGCTGCTGGAAGCATTTGCTTATTTAACCGAAGTGATGATTTATCGGCTGAATCGCTTACCGGAAAAAGCCTATATCGAATTTCTGCGATTGATGGGAGTGAAATTATATCCACCCTCCGCCGCCAGTGTCAGCTTGCGATTCAGTGTCAGCAAGCCGCTGAAAGCTCCCATTGAAATTCCCCGTGGGACGCGCGTCACTTTGGCTCGTGCTTCATCCGGTGGTGAAGCCCCTGTTTTTATTACCTCAAACGTCGCTCGCATCGAACCAAACGCGCAATCCGTCGAAGTGCAAGCATTTCATTGTGAACTGGTCGAAGGTGAAGTGTTAGGAGTTGGAACCGGATTACCAGGACAGATTTTCACAGTAAAACGTCCGCCAATTATAGCTCCCATGGGAGATGATTTGGATTTGATTGTAGGGGTCGAAGCCCTGCCACAGGAATTAGGCGAGCGCGTCAAAGCCAGACAGCAAGGCTCTAAGACTTATCGGATCTGGACCGAAGTTGAAAATCTCGCGGAAATCAAACAGGACAAATTTGTCTACCTGACCGACCGTGTAGCCGGAACCATCAACTTCGCTCCAGCAGTTCGCTTGCCCGTTTCACCACAGAAAAACACTGACGAAGATGCTGATAAAGCTCCTGATAAATCTAAGCCTTCATCAGCAAAGAAAACTTCAGCAGATGACAATTCGCTGAGCGTATACCCGCAATCATTGGCTGAAGTGCCACTGGCCGGTCGTGAAATTTGCGTCTGGTATCGTCGTGGTGGCGGGGTCGAAGGGAATCTTTCACCGAATATGTTGACGGTTTTAAAAGACCCTATCGCAGGAGTTGATGTCACGAATCCTGAAGCCGCCACCGGAGGACGTCCAACTGAAACTTTGGAAAATGCTTTATATCGCGGTCCGCTCGAATTGCACTCGCTGGAGCGGGCTGTGACGGCACGGGATTTTGAACAATTCGCCCTGAACAGTTCAGGAGCGGTGGCGCGCGCTAAAGCATTCACGAAGGCTACGATCTGGAAACACGCGCCACTAGGTACAGTCGAAGTGTTACTCGTCCCCTATTATTTACAGGAAGAAGATCGTAGTTCCGGCGCAGTCACTTCAGCCAAATTGCAGGAACAGGAAACAGCCGAATCACTAAACCGGATTCAGGCGACACTTGATGAACGGCGCCCTTTAGGCACAGCCTGTTTAGTGAATTGGGTGCGTTATAAAGTGGTACGAATTAAAGCGCGAATTGTGACCCATCGCGGCGAAGACCCGGCGGCTGTCAAAGCGCGAGTGTTGGATCGCCTGCATCAAACTGTAAATCCGTTGCCAACAAAACTGCGCCGTAGCGGATGGGGTTTTGGGCAACCGTTACGCCTTTTTGATATTTACGATACGGCTCGGCAGGAACCCGGTGTGAGATATGTCGACAACGTAAAATTTTTGGTGGATGACGTCCCGGAAAAAGATGTAACAGCTCTGGCGGCAGATTTTTTTCAGCCGAAGACGTGGTACGCCGGAGCCGGTTCGATGGTGTTTCGTTCGCTGAATGATGGCGACGGGTGGGAACTTAGTGGACAATTCGATACGGAAAAAGTTGATGTGATTCGTCCTCATCCCAACAAAGCCGGATTACTGGCTGTCGTTGCCGATCTGCAAAGTGCGACCGGTTCACACGTCCACGTTTCAGCGGATTGCGGCGAGACGTGGAAAGCCATCGGACGCTTTGAATTCAAAGTGCATGACGTGGCCTGGATGATGCGTGATGAACTTTCTGTCATTTTCCTTGCCACTGACAAAGGGCTGTACGAATTGTCATTATCACCCAATGCCAGTCCTGTTCCAGTACAGGTTGATGAAGGCAGCCAAACCCGTGGATTTTATGCGGTCGCGGTTACCCGAACGGTGCGCGGAACAAATATTGTGGCCGTCGCCGCTCAAGGCGCGGGCGGAGTTCTGATGTCTGAATCGGGCGGAAAATCGGGAACTTTCAAAGACACGGGACTGGAAAAAAATCTGGATGTGAGAGTGCTTGAAATCGAACAGGACGGGCCACGCGCTTTCTTGTGGGCCGGAGTTGCAATTGGTGGCAATGACGCAGATCGCGGGTGTTTTAGAAAAGCTGTGGAAGGCTCTGCGGAGGGGTGGCGAAATTTTGTCAAAGGATGGACGGGTGGTAGTTGTCGTGGTCTGGCTTTTCAGGGCGCAAAAGTTTTTGCCGCTACGCATCACAGCGGAATTGCCTGGCTGGATTCGAGCAAGGAAGACCCGGTTTGGCAATCTCCGGGAATTCGTTGTGGCTTACCTTCTCGTGAGGCGACGCAGAATCGAATTTTTCAACCGGTTGAAGCAGTAGCTGCACGATTAACCGATGAGACAAATGTATTAATGGCTGGCGGGATTGAAGGTGTTTATCGCAGCGATGACGGCGGAACCAGTTATACCGATTGTTCGAGCAATGAATTTGAAAAAATCGTGACGATTCCCGAAACCTGGCTGCTTTGTTCTGGGGAGCACGATATTCAAGTGGTGAGCGAAGATGAACAGCACTGAAATTGAGCGGCTTTTGCCTTACATTTTTCGCCGCACGAATCAGGACGATAATCCTTTGGTCGCGATTATCGAAGCGATGTCCGCCTTGCATCAGCCGACGGAAACACTACTGGCTAACGTCAAGGACATTATCAATCCGCTGACCGCACAGGATAAGTTTGTTCCTTTTCTCGCAGGCTGGTTAGACCTGGAACGATTGTTTGATGAATTTTCAGACAACACGATTGCCGCTTCCACGCATCCTCCGATCACTACCGGCATCAATTGTCTGCGTGCCTTAACGGCGTCTGCCGCATATCTTTCGCGATGGCGCGGCACGAAAAAAGGATTGATCCATTTTTTGGAAATTGCCACAGACACGCGCGGCTTTGTGATTGACGAACAGGTAGTGCATCAGGAACAAATCATTCCCTTTCATTTGAAAGTGCAAGCTCCGGCTTCGCTGCTGGCGCATCGCGCCTTGATTCAACGCATTATTGAATCGGAGAAGCCCGCGTATGTGACGTATGAACTGGAATTTGTCGAGACTGAGAAATCATCGAAGAACTAAAACTATTATCCGGAAAACTCAATTAGGAGATGACACATGAACCGTAGTTTTGCCATTTGTACCAAAGTTAAGGAAGCGGTACTTGGCGCGGAGCGCAAAGGGAAAGTAGCTTTCACTGTGACCAATGTTACGGATCGCGCCATCCGTGGACAATTAAATGTCAAGCCATTGGATTCTACGGATCCCGATTGGTTGAGTATTGACGGCGAAAAGGAGCGTGATTTTCCTGCCAAGAAAACCCTGGATGTAAATGTGGGCGTGGCAATTCCACCGGATGTCGCCGCGGGAAAATATACCTTTCGGTTAGATGTCTTCTCGGTCGTGAATAAAGATGAAGATTATACGGAAGGCCCGAATTTCGCATTTGAAGTACCAGCAGAAAATGTACAGAAAAAGCCTTTTCCGTGGTGGATTCTCGCAGTAGTTGTGGGCGTGTTAATAATTATTTCTGTAGCCATCTGGTTGTTCCTACCTGGGAAGGTAACTGTCCCCAACGTGATTGGAAAGTCCGTTGAGGAAGCGAAAAAGACAGTCGAAGAGGCGAAATTAAGAGTCGAAACAAACGATCAGCCTAGTGTTAATATTCCCCCGAATCAAATCATCAATCAATCTCCCGAACCAGGTAATAAAGTTGATAAAGGCAGTATAATTCAACTTATCGTTGCTAAAACGCCAAAAACTCCAAAGACATTTTTTAATTTTATTACAAATGCATCTTCTGCTACATGGGCGAGCAGAAACGGCGTGAATATTCTTCCTTGGAGCGGCTCAGATGGTGATCCACGAGGCTTCGCTTTATTAAGATCGGGATGGCGGCTCGAAGATCAAACTATCCCTAAACAACCTGTTCTTGAGATGCATCCCGAATGGGTTGATTTTGGGCAAATCAATGGTGATTTTATTTTGCCATCGCCAATTCAAGATGGTGACCGCTTCAAAGCTCAAGTAGGTTTTTTAAACGGAGCTGTTGCAGGTGAAGTGACATTTGTTATTTCGGCTTGGAGCGATACGCCATCAACGCTACTCGTAGTCCATCGAGAGAATGATCAAGCAAGTGATAAAGCACTTAAACCACTTGATATTGATCTGAGTCCGGTTGTGGGAAGAAGAATTATCCGATTATCAGTTGAAGCTAACCAAAGCTCAGTACAGGATTGGGCTATTTGGCTTGATCCAAGAATAGAACGTTAAATTTATGCAAGCATCAGACTTGAGATTTTAGGAGATGACACATGAATCGTAGTTTTGCCATTAGTACCAAAGTTGAAGAAGCGACCCAAATCCTTGGCGCGGAGCGCAAAGGGAAAGTCGCTTTCACTGTAAACAATGTTACGGATCGCGCCATCCGTGGACAATTAAATGTCAAGCCATTGGATTCTACGAAGCCCGATTGGTTGAGTATTGACGGCGAAAAGGAGCGTGATTTTCCAGCCAAGACAACCCTGGATGTAAATGTAAGCGTGGCAATTCCACCGGAAGTCGCCGCCGGAAAATATACTTTTCGCTTAGATGTCATCTCGGTTGTGAATTCAGATGAAGATTATACGGAAGGTCCGATTTTCGCGCTTGAAGTGAAAGCTAAGATCGATGATGGGAAAAAGTTTCCGTGGTGGATTATCGTCGTGGCCGTGCTGGTTCTGGCTTTAGGAGGGGTTGCCGCTTGGTATTTTTTGAATAAGAAGGTCATTGTTCCTAATACTTTCACTGCTAAAAACATTGCTGAAGCTGAAAAAATGATTACGGATCGAGGGCTGAAATTTAAGCGGGAAGATAAAGAAGATCGGACAGTGACGGAAGAGAAGATAATCGGTCAGGAACCACCTGATGGAGAAGTGAAAGCCGGAACCGAAATTAAGCTGATAGTTTCAGTTCCTGTTCCGCCGCTGAAACTGGATAATTTTGTTGGCAAAAATGTCAAAGAAGTCCGCGAATTTTTGGAAGGAAAATCCCGCACGGTAACCATTCAGAATCAAGAAATTGATAGCGAACCGCAAGGGAAGATTTTAAAGCAAAATCCCGTAGAAGGAACAGTTATTAAAGTTGCCGATCCGGTTAATTTGACGATTGCCGTGCCAGTTAATCCACGACCACTTCCAGCGGTCATCGGAAAACCAGTTTCGACGGCTAAATATGAACTTGAAGCGTTAGGTCTCAAGGTTAGTACCAAAGAAGAGGTAAATCCCAGTGTGGCTCATGAACAAGTGGTCGCGCAAGACCCGGCTTCAGGTACTCCGGTAAAGGCAGGGGAGCGCATCGAATTAAAATATGCCATTACGCTCGTGACCGTTCCAGCATTTCCGCAGCCATTTTTTTTACCTCAAATTCAGCAATGGGTTGGCGGCCTTCCGTGGTCTGTCGCTCAGCAAACTCTTAAAAATGCCGGATTTACCTTGAAGGAAGTTCGCGGAGATTGCGGGATGGTAACTGTCACAAGTCCAGGTGCGGGTACGCTGGCTCCCAAAGGAATGCCCGTCATCCTTTATACAACGGGCAGTAGTGATAAGGTGTGTTACACCCCACCGAGAAGACTCTATGACACTATTTTTTCAGCTGCTACTTTGATGAAATATGAAGCTCTCAAAAAACAATAACAAGTGGCGTAGCAGTTCGATATTAACAAACAAAAGGAGGATTTATGATCGCCAGAATTTTTGATCTTTCAGGTATTTTATTCCTGCTCGGATTTACTGCGGCTGGCTTTTTAGCGGGCTGCATTTTCGGAGCCGTCAAGCGGGAATCCGGTTCGGCGCCGTTACTACGCGGCGTTGAAGCGGGAGTGCTGGGCTTGCTCGGTGGATCATTCGCGCGCGCGTTTATTTCCATTTTAATTGGCATTGACAACGATTCGCCGGAAGCTTGTTTATTGGTCGGCTGGGGATTTTTCTTGATTCCCGGCATTGTTGACACGATCCCTTATGCGATGGGAACGCAAATTCTCACCTCTCCTGACACGCTGTTGCTACTGGCTACTATCGTCGGCGGATTTTCAGGATTGATGAGTGGAATGTACCAGATTTACAATTGGCGTGGATTAGGTTGGTTAGCTTTTCCACTGGACGTGACCTGGGCGTTAGCGGGGAACACCATCGGCGGATTGTTGCACCTGGTAAATATTTATTGGGGCGACCACGGCAGCGAGACCCGCGAAAATGCGCATCGTTATAACAGCGGTTTTCGGTTAAAATCAACGTACGCCTTTACGCAGGGCGCAGTGATGAGTAATTTGCCTGACCCTCCAGGCAGCGACCTTTTTCGCCACGAAAGAACTCACGTCTGGCAAAGTCGCGGCTTCGGCCCGATGTATACGCTGACCTATTTAGGCTGGATGGCAATCTGGTTGATACCGGGCATGATTGCCGGTGGAATTGTGAAGGCCGGTGTCGGTCATGGCATTGAAAAATGGTGCTATTACAATAATCCGTGGGAGGCCTGGGCCTACGCCGTACAAAAATTGGATCGGGCTTTATTCGGCGATAACTCTGAACAGAAGCGATTAATCTGGCCACCCATTTTTGTGATTCTGTGGGCTGTCCCTTTCTTTGGACTGGCCACATTTCTGGCGGTCTATATGGTCGCGAAAGTTTGGTGATTGTTTAGCGTTCGTTCGGAGCTAGGCATTCATGCGTGAAATCGCCAGCGAAGCGCGGCGGTTTTTCACGCGTAAACGCTTAACTCTGAACGATACATTCACGTATGGATAAATCACGCGTCGTTATCATCATACTGGTCGTTATTGCCGTCGTTTATTTCGTCGGCATTGGCGTTGGCAGCCGTCAGGACAACGAAAATAAAAACAAAAAAAACGATCAGGAAAAGGGAAATTTAAGTAAAGAAGTTCCAGGCATTTTTAAGAACCTACGAAATCTTTTGCCTTCACGTGAAGAAAAACTGAAAGGTTCAGATTTTGTCACGCCGAAATTTTCAAAGGCTCCGATAGCTTTTGATCTTCTAGCGAATGTACCAATCAATGCTGAAATTAAAGAAGCGAAAAGTGATGAATCCCGGACTGCCACTTTCAAGCTGGTCGCCGGACAAGTAGCAACGGTGAGCTACCGTCCAAAATTATTGCCGGAAGGAGTTAATAGCGAAGAGGCAGAGCAGATCGAAAAACCGCAAGAGCTGAATCAGGAGTGCCCTAACGGTGACAAAAACTGCTTCAAGATTACTATTTTTGAATCGGGCGGTACTCTCGGTTTTACGTGTTTGATTGGGCCTTGTCGAATCGAGTTACTGGAAAATTAAACGATGGCTTTGACGATGGAAATGATAGAGCCAACCAGTAAAACAATGGCCCAAATGATTGCCAGAATCGCAATCACGATCGCAGCAATTGCATCGGTGATACTGACGAGAAAGCCCGGGACAAAACCATGCAGAAAACTGATGATCACGTTCGCAAGCAACGAAGTCAGGATGAACAGTACCAAACCTTTGTTCTGTAAAAACCGCTGATGAGCGAAAACCAGAAATCCGGCAAAGAATAATTTGAGAGTCATCAGCAGGCTTAATGTAACTCCTGCTGACATTCGCCCGAAGTCGCCAAAGATTGCCAGATAGGCAATGGTGCCAAAGATTGGAGAGAGCAATAGGGACAGCATGATGATCAGCTTTCCCAGCGCTACAAATACTTTCAAGATGGAGAATATAATGATAACAATTGAAAGTATTAAAGTGAGAACACCTTGAATTCTTCCCTGAATGCGTTCGGGAATAAATAAGGAGCAAGCCATTAAAGCAATCGTGAACACTAACATACTATCCAGCAGGACGAGATAAGGGATACCCATCCCAATGACGTTAGCCTTAAATCCTGATGCGATAGCTGAACCTAGTTCAATTAGCAGCGTTACCACGATTAATATGAAGGCCACGAGAAAGAGGGGTTTTCTTAATGTATCTAACATTTTTAATCCTATTGAAAATTGAAAAGTGCAAGAGGCCATAAGATAGGCTGATTCTTGTATGTTAAGCAACTATGCAGGATTTATCTTGAATGAATAGCTTTTAACTTACAAACAATACTCTGAGTCCGCTTGCTGAATTGAAAGAAGTACGAAAGTACAATATTCTACTGGATTAGAAAAGAGAAATATTAAACTCTATCTAGAGTTTTTAGAAATTAAGTAAATAAAATGGTTAGGAAACTTATTGTGGTTATAGTAGCAAGGTCAATTTTATTAAATCATAAATAATGTAGAACAGTTTTGCAGCGATTTTGCCAATGTTTTCTATAATCTTGTAGCTCTACAAAAAAATGCAAACTAATAACAAAAATATCTTGGAAAATTTTTAAACTGCTTGTAATATACGTCAGACTTTATTAATTAAATATTTTAGCCATTATCTTTTCACATTGTTTTAAGTATCTCCCCTAAGTTGATTTTGGTACTGACCGGAAGCACCGGGCAATTAATGTGTATTTAATTGTAGAAGCTACTTTTCCTAAAACCTATCAGGTTTGGATAAAGGTATGCGACTGTCAATTAGCACTCAGATTAACATCTATTCTCTGAACAAATGTTATTGAATGGATGAGCCATTAAGATTTGAGAGTTCTCCAGGGGTTAGGGTTAAGCTAAGAGAATAGTAGGGTGGATTAATCAAAAATCTCCTAAGCCGTTCTATGTATAACTCATTCGTACCGCTTAAATTACTACACCAAAAAGCTCGCAGTCGTGCCCTATTCGAGAGTTATATGAAAGTAAACATTTTGCAAAAATTCATCTTTATTCTGTTTTTATTGGGAGGAATTTTCACGTCGTCCCTGTCGGCTCAAGGGACTTGTTTTCAGACCGCTCCCACTGTTCAGCCCATCCAACGATGGGCCCTGGTCATTGGCATTTCTCAGTTTAAGTACAGCGGAAAAATGGAAGCAGGAACTCAGATAATGAATCTCAAGTACGCTGAGAAAGATGCTAAAGATATGCAGAATTTTCTGCTGACACCTGAAGGCGGTGGAGTGCCAATCGGGAACGTCAAATTATTGACAAATGAAGTTGCCACTAAAGAAAAAATTATTGAGGGGTTGAGCTGGTTAAAGCAGGTCGTCAGGCCAGACGATTACTTTACCATTTTCATTTCATCACACGGGATTGTTGATGAACTTGGCGCTCTTCAGCCAAGAACCGCTCCACTGCCTTACTTTGTCTCGTATGATTCAAACCCTCAGAATTATTCCGCAACAGCCGTGAAGATGGGGTTATTTTTTGACACGATTCGTTCCATCCCGGCACGGCGCGGAGCTGTCTTTATTGACACATGTCACAGTGCTGGAGTGATGAGTGGTGGCAAAGGAGTTTCCCGTAATGCCAGTCGAATTCTGGATGCCGAGTTAAGCAGGATCAGGAGCGGTATCGGAGTTTTAGTCTCCTGTGGGAAAAACGAAATGTCTTATGAACATTTGAAATTTCCTAATGGCGTTTTTACCTGGGCAGTTCTGGATGGCTTACGTAGTCATGCGGATCGGAATGCCGACCAAATCGTGACATTGTCGGAGCTGGCTGAGTATGTCAGAACCAAAGTTCCTACCGGAGCCAGCGACCAGGGAATTCAAACGCCGGAATACAGGGCAGCGACTGGGCTGGATGCCAGCAGACTTCCCTTGTCAATCGTTGGCATGATTAGAAATTCTGCTCCCAGGCCAGCCTCGCAATATGGCGCTCTCGTCGTGCGCGTCCCGGAACTGACAGATGTAGATGTAATGGTGGATGGGTGCGCCATCGCCAACCTTGCCGGTAACAGCCAACGCACAATTCGCATCCCGGCCGGCAGGCATCGCCTGACGTTTTTGAAAGGAGAGATGAAGCACGAAGAGGACGTTGAGATTCCGGCCAATGAGTCAACCTATGTGGAAGTCAATCTCGCTTTTACGCGTGACAACGTGAACGCTTTTGTGCCTCCTTCGCCGGGGCAAATTGGCGTCTATCTGGTGGAAACCAGAGTCCCAACCACAGAAGCGCAAAATCTACTTAGTCAGGGAATCGACAATTTTAATCGGCAACAATTCAGAGCAGCAAAAGACCGATTCAAAAGGGCTAATGAAAGAAGCACCGGTGGTTTTTTTGAGGCGATTGTGTATCAAGGCCGGGCGGAACAATCATTGGGGGAGAAACAAGCGGCGGTGAGCAGTTTTGAGAAAGCGTTACGGCTGAGAGCCTCGGATTACGAAACACGTACCTTGCTCGCAGAAGCCCAATTCAATGCGGGTTATAACACCACGCCAATTATCAAAACCTTGAAAAAAATTGCGGACGAACATCCGCGCGACGCCTATTCGCGGGTAGTGCTGGGCGACATCCTTTTTTCACGCAGAGATTATGCCGGTGGCGCGGATTCCTTCGTGCAGGAACGCGACCAAGATCAGCGTGGCGCGGTCGAATATTTGCGCGAAGCCATTGCGGTCAACCCAAATTTTCCACCAGCTCACCTGATTTTAGCGAATGTTCTGATGTACCAGGACCCGAATACAGTTTTAGTCAAAGGCGAACAGTTCATCAAATCACGTCCTTTGCTCGAAGCGGTCACGCACGCGGAAAGGGCGTTGCAATTGTTTGAAAAAGTGTCTCAAAAATCTGTTTCCTTACGGCGCGGACTGCAACACGCCTCTATCTCGCATATTATTTTTGGCGGAGCCCGTTATGCCAATGATGCAGTTACGGCGGAAGCTCATTATATGTTAGCCAAAGCCCTGACCCGTTTAGCTGTGTATGACCCAAATCTACCCACCTCCGAACGCTCGTCTAGGCTCGAAACTGCTCGCCGTCATTTGATGGAAGCGCAGAATTTGGCAAGGCATCTGCCCGATAAATTACGACTCGTCCTCGTCCTGAATACGAGTGTGCTCAATCACCTTCATTCTAACAATTTGAAAGGCGCGATTGAAGATGGCAGAGCGGCGCTGAGGGAGATCAGATCAATCAAAGATGCTGAATTGGTTGATTTGAGAATTGAAGTGAATCTGCATCTGTCACAAGCCTACGAAGCCAGACAGGATTTCTGTCTGGCGCACACTCATCGGCGTGAAGCAGTTAACTTGTACGGCATACGGCTTGATGAAAAAGAGCGGCAAAACCTGAATGAAGAAGTGGCGAATTTGGAGCGTCAATGCATGCAGCACGGTAATCAGTAAAGCGCGGCGACTAGCATTGATAGAAGTATGAGGAAAACACCATGAAACATTCCCGACGAGATTTTTTGACGACTTCCATGCAGACTGCTTCGGCCTTTCCCTTGCTGTTGCCGGGAATAGACTCAAGCCTGTTGAATGCGCTGCTGCCGCAAGGATCAAAGCGACCACGGACTGAGCTTTTGGATAAAGAAACGATGGATTTTTGGACTTCCAGAGTGCGAAAGCCATCCGAAGACTTTGACAAAGGGATCATCAGTAAAGACGTTTCCGCAGACATCCCGGAGTTTATTTTTTACGATAAAAAAGATGGCTTTATTCCGGCGACTTTCATCAAGGAAAGCGCGCTGTTTGATAGTGGCGGCGTAAAAGTTTCATTCAGAGTGCAAGGATTCCGTCCCTCGAAACTCAATGTTGATAAATTCAACAATTTGCAAAGCGGTTCACTTCGCGTTGATGTTCGGCAAACTGTGCCGTTGCCTGGACTCGCGGAAGTCCTGGCCTGGACAGCAGGCGCGGCTTTTCTTCCAACCTCTGACGGCAAATTGCCTGCGCTTCAAAATTTAGGATTTAAGCCCGAAGAAAGCTGGGGGAAGTCGCAGCAGATTCCGCTGACGAACGGGCTGGGATTCTGGAGCTGGAATGTTTTCCTGAAGAAAAAAGAAAGCGTGTGGGGAAGGTTGCTCAGGGCCGTTGCCGTAGCGAATAAACAGGTATTTCCATTCTTGGGTTTGCCTGCGATTGCTGTGACGGCGTTGACTACCGTGGACAAAATTGTTGGCTACATGCAGGCGCAGGATGCTTCCAACTGGATTTTTAAAAGCGTAGAAAATGCGTTCTATGCCACCAAAGACGCAAAAGCAAAGGTTGGAAACGGGATTGCTTTGAAGTCGGGCGAATACATCGTTGTCCCGCGAAATCAATTAAGTGAATTCGGAAAACAGATTTCTTCGCTTGAGATGAAACAAGGTTATGTCGTGCGCAAAGGCACGTCCGATTTTGATGTGTACCAAAACGCATTGATTGAAATGCCCTTGATTGATTACATCTCGATTCGTGTGATGGTGGGAAAAGGATAACAGCAAATACATCTTTGAGAGTGGAAGCCAAAATATTTGAAGGAAGACTTTATGGATCCTGTGGTTGTGAAATCAATACAAACTTTTCGCTTGATGATTATTCTGGCTGTGCTTGTTATGGCATTGGAAGGAGCAGGAAAACCAAAGCCTCCAGCGCCGCGTAAAATTCCTTCAGCTTGTGATGTAAGTCAATGGCCGCAACTCTTGCCTGCCGCCAATCGAACGCAAAGTAAGAATATCCAAATCACATTTTACGAAACAGAAACTGCGCCGACCTTGTCCAGCGAAGCCGCCGTCATCCCAAAATCAATTAACTCAGATCAGTATTGTCTTCTGACTGCCCTTAAAGAAAATCGTTCGAATGTAAATTCCAGTATGTTGAAACTGCAACGTTACCGCACATTTATAGGGGGCAAACGAATTCTGAATTATGGCTATTTTTATGAAGGTAAAACGCTGAAAGAACCTTCTGTCATTCAAACCATTAATAGTAACAGCGAGCGAAAACTTTTAGTCAAAAAAGCTGTCTGGGAAGAGCTGAAACACGAAGGGAATACTTCGTCTATTAATGCGTATGATTCGCAGTTGTTAACCTGGGGAAGAGGATTCGGCGCACGGGTGGGATTGTTACCGCCAGTTTTGGATCGTTTGTTTGCAGACACTACGGTTGCGAATATTTTTCTGCAATATGGCATCAAATGGAAGCAAGGATTTCAGGTCGTCAATCTGGAGACCGGAAGCATCGAAAGCGGCCTCAGCGCTCTGCGGTTAATTCAGGCTGATCCGAAATTATTAGGCGTTTTTGTGCTGGTCGCGGAAGACCCGCGATTGGCGCAAAAGGTTGCAGATGCGCAGTGGGCTGTCGTCGAGAAAAACGCCGGAGCCGTTCCGATGTACGCACATCAATGGGATGACAGATGGATTCAACTGGTTTCACATCTCAGTCATTGGTGGCCAGCGACCGGTTGGAAAGGTGCCAACTTTGCCTCAAGTCGCGGGATTAGCGAAATTCTAATCACGTGGGGCCGACAAGCAGCCAAACAAAAAAATCCGTATATCGTCACGAATGCCGATACGATTTTGAATCTTAAGCGATGGGGAAGCGGGGTCGGATGGGACGCTATCAAAGGCGTCAGCGGCACTCCCATGCCTTACACCAAGGAGCAAATTACGAATCCGGAAAACACTCAGTTTAAGGACGTCGTTTGTATCTTAGCGCAGGGTGGCGCTTCCTATTATTTTTTCCCCAAGCTTCCAACCTTGACGAACAAAGGGATTATTTTGAAAGGGAACGTCAGTGTCGAAGACAGGTTTTACATAATCCTTAATGACCTTTCGATGGCAGAAAAACTTGAGAGTCTGCTTGGGCTTGAAGAAATTGAATTGAAGGAAAAAAATGCCGCGTATGACAGTCAGTATTTGCAACGTTACGGTGGACGTTTGCGCATTGCATTGAAAGCCTCGTTGCTGGCTTTGCCTGAAACGCATGCCGCACTTTCAGACTTGGAGAAAATTACTGCTGACCCTGATTTCAGGGCGCTTGAGAGAGCTGATAAAAAAGCTGTCACTGATTTTATGGAACGAAATTTGAAGTAAAGCGACAGGTCTCAGCAAAACTTCCTGATGGAACATGGATTGTTAATTTGGAGTAAATCAAATGAACCGATTGAATAATTTTACGTGCGCCGCGTTGTTGCTCATGAGCGTAGAGGTATTCGCCCAACCAGGCACGGGGGGTGTCGCTGTGGCCCCAAAGAAATTTGCATTGCTGATCGGAATTGACGCTTACCAAAATGATCTTCCTCCACTCGAAGGGTGCGCGAAAGATGCGAAGAACATGGCGGAATTACTGGCGAAAACATACAAATTCTTACCGCAAAATCTGCAAACTCTGACTGATAAAGCAGCCAACCGTCAGAGCATTCTGAATGCTCTGAGGCTGCACGAAGCCAAGTCGCAGAAAGGCGATTTATTTGTGTTTTATTATTCCGGTCACGGCTCCTTGTTTCCGGATGCAAAATCTGAGGAACGCGATGAAACTAAAATTATTACGCCGCCGGATGAGAATCTGAAGCGAGGAAAATATGATTCAGCTTTGTGTCCGGTTGATACAGGTTCTTCCAGGCACAGCGGCAAGCCGTGGCGCAATCTGATTCTGGATGACGAACTCTACGCTCAATTCTCGCGTTTCACACAGAAAGGCTGCGCCGTAATTTTTATTGCTGATAGTTGTAACTCAGGCACCATCGGTAAAGGTGTGATGAAGGTCATCAATAAATCATTGAATTTGGAAGATGCCTTGAAAATTAAGTTTGACGAAATTTCGGCGCCGGAAATCGCGCGTGAGATTAAACCTCCGAACATGCGCGGTCAATATTTAATTCTCTCTTCATCACAGGATAGTCAGTTCTCAGGCGCGACCAGTAATGGCAGCTTGTTCACCAGTGCGCTGATTGAAACGTTGCGCCTTGCGCCGCAGCGGAATTACAACGATCTCTACAAAGTTGTCAAAAAGAAAGTCTTAAAAGATTCAGAGAACACGCAGGAACCACAGCTTGACAAGCGGTTTTTTCAAGGGAGTTTAGAGTCGACATTTCTGTCATTTTTGGAGACGGTTCACACTACTTCAGATTCAGTGGCTGTGCCACTCAACGTCAGGTTGATGGTCACTGATTACAGGGATCAGCCAATTAAAGATGTTACTGTCAGTCTGGTTTCTGATGGAATCGGTTATACCAATAAAACCTCAGCGAAAGGAGTTTGCCTGCTCCGAAACATAAATCCTAAAGCGTATAAAATTTCGATTCGCCATCAGAGCTACAAACCTATTGAGGCGAATTTGGAGATAACCGAAAGCCCTCTGAATCCAGGCCAGGCTGATTTAGTGGTTCTCTTGAAACCTAGATAATCAACTTAACTACTTCAAATGAATGAGGTCACTGATGGAACACATACTTAAGCTACTAATTGTCGTCTTGCTCGTTGGTGGATTTTCTAATCGTAGTCTGGGGCAAGCACCGCCAAAACCCAAAAAATATGCCTTGTTGGTAGGGATAGATCTGTATACAGACGTGAAGCAGCTAGTCGGGTGCTTGAAAGATGTCGATAATGTGAAGGAAGTGCTGAACAAAAAAGCAGGCTTTCCGTTAGAAAATCTGGAAGCCTTAAAAAATCAACAAGCCACGAGAGACGGGATTTTGAATTCACTCAAAGCGAAACAAAGCTCCGCTCGCTCCGGTGATTTATTTGTCTTTTACTTTTCAGGCCATGGCACGCTTTTCCCTGACCGGTTTTCGGAAGATAAAGATGAGATGAATAACATTTCTCCTCCCGGGTTAACGGCTGGAAAATATGATTCGGCGCTGTGTCCGGTGGATACAAATTCCGCGTCTCATGGGAATAAACCATGGGAAAATCTAATCCTTGATGATGAATTATTTTCGTTGTTTTCCGGTTTCACAAAAGCAGGATGCATGGTGGTCTTTATCGCTGATAGTTGCCATTCCGGCACGATTGCGAAAGGGGTTGGGGTTGAAGCTAAATACGTCTCACCTGAGAAAGCTATCAAGACGCAGATGACCAATATTGTTCCTGCCACGTTAGGCCGTGTGACCAGTGAACAAGATAAACAGGTGAACGCGAGAGGGATGTA
Organism: Blastocatellia bacterium; assembly: GCA_043736395.1. Lineage (GTDB taxonomy): Bacteria > Acidobacteriota > Blastocatellia > RBC074 > RBC074 > JAFDVL01. The sequence goes on from JAYTCQ010000385.1 coordinate 51,411, forward strand.
TTTAACCTTGTCCTCGTCAAAAGATACTCAAACCTCCGGCGCAACGCAAAATGGAAGTTTGTTTACCAAACACGTAGTCAAAGCCATTAATGAAAAGGCCAATCAATCCTATCGAGAGTTATATGCGGCGATAAAAAACGGAGTAATGCAAGAATCCAGCCAAAGTCAGAATCCCCAACTTGATACCCGATTTTACACCGGGAGCGTTGAGACCCGCATTCTGACGATGCCGAATATTTCCGCTGCGCCTCCGGTGAGTAATTTACCGTTGACGGTAAAATTTCTGGTGACGAATCGCTCTGAGAAGGCGATTCACAGGGCTAATATTTCGATCCTGACCACTCAGGGAAATGTACAGGCTTTGGGTAGAACAGACAATAAAGGTCGTTTTAAACTGAATACGCCGCTTAGTCCTGGCACCTATCAGATTAAAGTTCAGCGGAATGGATATGTGCATGTGAATGCGAGAGCAGAGGTTTTTGAAACGGCCTTAAATCGTGGAGAAGTGACATTTTGGATCAGGATGAGGAAATAAGCCAAACCCAGGGAGCCTTATGAATCAACTAGCAAAAAGGTCTTTTATGATCGCCCTTCTTTTCACTGGGATTATTGTACAAGCGCAATCGAAAAAGTTTGCGGTGCTGGTTGGAATTGATGCGTACAAAGAAAATGCGTTGGTGGGCTGTAAAAAAGATGCAACGAATATCCGGGATTTACTTATCAACCGGTGCGACTTTCCCCTCAGCAATATTTCCCTGCTGCTCAATCAAAAGGCGACCCGCAAAGGAATTATTGATCTTATTAAAACAAAACAACTCCAGGCTCGGCGAGGGGATTTGTTCGTCTTTTACTTTTCCGGACACGGCACACGCTTCCCTGATGAAAAATCCGAGGAGTGGGATGAATTAAAACCAGGACAACTGGTCTCTCCGAATGTGCAGAATGAAAGTCTCCGAAAGATGCTGAATATCGGACTTGATTCTGCGCTTTGCCCCGTAGATGTTGGTGGCCCAAAGGCAAGCGGCAAACCTTGGGAAAATCTGATTTTGGACGACGAACTCTATCTGCTTTTTTTGCCGTTTGTGCAAAAAGGGTGTGGGGTAATCGTAATCGTGGATAGCTGTCATTCGGGCACCATCATTATGCGGAAAATAGGAGGTGATGACGCGCCGCAACGACTGGTAAAAGAGCTGGCTCTCAATAGGGCACTCACGAAACGCTTCGCTGAAATTCCCAAACCTCAAGTGGTGCGGAGTGTGAGAGATCATTATGCTAGTGGTCTCTATCTGGCCATCACTTCCTCCACCGATCTTCAGGAATCCGGTGCAACAGCGAATGGCAGTTTGTTTACGAACGCTTTAATTAAAGCCGTAAAAAGTAATTCTCGTTTGACCTACCTGGATTTATACCGCACGGTCAAGACCATTGTCTGGGATCAATCCAGTCAGGCGCAAAAACCGCAATTAGACCAACGATTCTATCGTGGGAATTTGCAAGGATTATTTTTGGCACTTCCCCGATTCCTCCCACAAGAGTTCGTTCCGGCACCGCTGCAAGCTCGTCTCCGCGTGACAGATCAGCAGGAAAAGCCGCTCATGGGCGCGAATATTTCAATAACTTCGCTCGCAAATCCTAGCCTTTCCAGCAGTGGAAGCACAGATCAGCGTGGCAGGTACGTTTCACAGAATGTTCTGCCGCACGGGGAATTTCGGTTGAATGTTTCGCTTCCAAATTATCAAACGATTGAAACCAGCCTCGAACTGGTTGATTTCATTGTGAACAGCGGATGGGCAGAGTACTGGGTGCGGATGACGCGGAATAGAATCATAAGGCCCAGAAGGACAGAGACGATAGAGGGGATAAAAGTTTACACGCGCATCAAACGCCCAGATACGGTAAAAGTTATTCGCCCCACGCGACAATAATTCGAGAAAGCACTTTCCCCCACGAAGGTACCCTGATGAAAAAACTACTTTCTACTCTGCTAATTATTAGTTTCAGTCTGAATGCCGCAATCGCTGGCGGGGACAAGCCAGGGATTAATCAACCCCTCAGTTTGACAGCGGCTTATGCCGCAGAGCTTAACAAGGGCGCACCTCTTTACATTACGCCGGATTTTACTTTCGAAAGGGTGCATTTCTATTTTTCTACCATGCTGGAGGCGACCGAAGAAAAACGATTTTCGCCTTTACTGGGAGAGATGTTGGATCGCTTGCATGCCGCCCTGATGCAGGCACAAAAAGAGGCTAAAAATACTTCCGTCCGAGATTTGCTCGGACGGAATCTGGACTACACGCAAGTCGCCCGATGCTTACTAGGGCAAGCCGAAAGTCCTGAGCAAGGCAAAGTAAGTGAGGAATTAAAACTCATTGCCGAAGCCAAACAAATAGCTAACTCACCGGTGATGGGGTACAGCGACGATTACACGCAATATCTGCCGCGCGGACATTATGAAAAATCAGAAGAGTTGCAACGATACTTTCGCACCATCACCTGGTTGAGCCGCGCGGCATTTTTCATCGAAGAAAATTCTGCCGCTGGAATTGATGAAACATTAGCCAAACAGCTCACAGCGCAAGCCGTCCTGATGCTTGCCATCAGTTCGCGGCAGTCCGAAATTCCCAAGACGCTCGCCACTTTTGAGCAAGCCCTCACCGCCTGGATTGGCCCCAGTGATGATCTGACTTTTCCTGAGGTAACTGCGATGTTGGCAAAAATTTCATATTCTGCAAAGAGCGAACAACCGGAAGATATCGTGTCTCCCGAACAGATCAAAACTATCCGCGAATTTCTCATTGCCAATGCCCGCCGTCCGCGCATTTTAGGAACTCTCGCGTTTGAAGGAAGCAAAACGCCACCTCTTTCCATTCGCGTTATTGGTCAAAGGTTCTCACCAGATTCTTACGTTTTTCATACCTTGACGTTTGATCGTGTCTTGGATTATCGGTCTGGTTCAATGGCGCAAACTCGTACCAGTTCTAGCATCAAAAATATCAGTTCGGCGCCAACAAAAATTTTCACACTTTCGACGACAGCGCAGGGACGAAAGGTTCGCGGTGTCCCTCGTTCGCTTGACCTGCTGGCAACGCTTGGCTCGAAATATGCCGCGCAGGAACTCACGCGAACTGCCGATGATCGTTATCAGGGTTACGCGGATCAACGCCGGAAATTACAAGCGGAAATTCCCGGATTGCTGAAAACTACAGAAAGCTTCAACGCTCATTATTTGCTCGCGGTTCAGGCAGCTTTGCAGGAAGACAACTTTGATAGCGTCAATACCGCGCTGGGTGGTTGGATCATGCTGCGCCACGATCTGGCGGCGTATGCCAAGCAAAGCTATACGGCCATTCCCAAAGGCGGCTTTTATCCGCCAAGCGTTGCCGGAAAGAAATCGCCGGTCTTTGTAGCTCCAGCTGCTCCAGTTTTCCTGCAACTAAAACGAGCCATCGAAATTCTGCTGAAAGAAATGGAAACAGATGACCGTGAGTCGGGGCTTCGATTGGTCGCGTTCCTCCAACTATTAGCCGATCAGGCCGGCAAGGGAGTATTGTCAGAAAGAGTGGCTGCGCCGATCTATGAAGAAATCAAGCACAGTAAAGTGTCAGAATCTTCGATTTTGATTGCCGATGCGCATACTGATTTGATTTCAAAACAAGTCCTGCAAGTTGGATTAGGATTTGGTCAACGCAAGTTCTTCCCTGTTGAAAAGGGAAGTCGCGCCACCGGATTTGTTTTTCAATGTTATGAATTTCGACAGAACATGCAGAACAGATTGTCGGATCAGAAATGGCAGGATGAGATGAAACGAAATCAATCCTTCTATCGGCAATTCGCGGTTGCGGCACAGAGCGGAGCGCGGGTCAATTAAAGGGAATATATGGGGAATAAATCTAAGCCCGAAAATTATCACATCAGCGGCGTAATTTGGTTGATTGTGATGATGTTTTTATTCGTTCAGAATGTGGTTCCAAAACCAAGCCAGGGACGAACTGTCATTAAAAATAATCACGCAATCAAAGGACGCGTATTATTAATAGGGATCAATCGGTACAAAGACTCCCGCCTAAATATCCCCGGTTGTGTCGAAGATGCCAATGAAACGGCGAATTTCATCAAGAA
>JAYTCQ010000386.1:0-4740 GCA_043736395.1 Blastocatellia bacterium
AAACCAAGCTGAAGCTTGTACTCCATGCCATATACGATCTATCTCGCCAGACGGATTCCCGTGAACTGCCAACGAAGGGGGGGATGAAAAAAATTCCGATATGTTTTACGACTGTGATTTGGTGAAGTGATCACACTGGCACCGCGCAGCACCATTTGATTGATCATAAATTTTCCATTGTATTCGCCAATCGCACCGCTGGATTTGGTAAAACCCGGGTACGGCAAATACGCCGAATTTGTCCATTCCCAGCGCAGCCCCCAATCTAATTTGTCCGCTGCCGCTTCCCATTCAAATTCCGTGGGCAACCTCATCATTTTCCATTCGGCAAAGGCTGCCGCTTCATAAAAAGAAACATGACAAACGGGCGCGTCCCAGTTGATTTGGCGAAGTCCAGCCAACGTGAAGTTGCACCATTCTCCGTCCTTTTTAAGCCAGTAAAGCGGAGAGGTAATTTCATTTTGTCCGACCCAGTCCCACCCTTCAGAATGCCACAAATTAAAATTTCCATAGCCGCCGTCCTCAATAAATTCAAGGTATTCAGCGTTCGTTACCAACTTGTTAGCGAGTGAATAGTCGTGCAAGTATACCCGATGCCGACCGAGTTCATTGTCAAAACAGAAACCTTCGCCAGCAAAGCCTATATCGTAAATTCCACCTTGAATAGCCACCCAAGCTGGCGCGATTTTTTCGCTGATTTCTTCACGAACAATTTCTGCGTTGTAGACTGGAAACAAAGGATTGCAACTGAAAGTATATTTTAAATCTGACAGTAATAATTCCTGATGTTGCTGTTCATGATGCAAGCCAAGCGTAATCAAATCGGCTATTTCTGAAGACAAATCGTGATGCAGCAATTTTTTCATCGTCTCATCAACATGCTTCCGGTATTCAAAAACTTCAGCGACAGTTGGGCGTGATAATGCGCGTTGATCGCGTTTTGTTCGTGCTCCAATTGAGTTGTAATAACTGTTGAAGAGGAATCCAAATTGTGGATTGAATTCGCGATACGAGGCATCATATTTTTTTAAAATCATTTCCTCAAAAAACCACGTCGTATGCGCGATGTTCCATTTCGGCGGACTGACATCAACAGTCGGTTGCGGAATAAAATCTTCCGTCACTAAGGGCTGACATAATTTTCCGGTATAGTTTCGAACTTCAGAATAAAACTGAAGCAATTCACGCGGCACTTGGATGGTGACAACTTGCATCTTGTCATTATAACGATTCCGATTAAGGAATTCACCTACTGGGAACGCCCGCATCCTGCGGGCGAGCTTTGGCGAGCAGATTAACTGCGATGAAAAGTGATTCTAGTGTGAGGCTCGCCCGCAGGATGCGGGCGCTCCCAGTGTGTAGTTGCCTTTTGCTTGCCCTTTCCGTTATCTTCTTCTCTAAATCAAATTTTAGTATTCAAACTGACTTTAAGGAGTCCTGTCAAAAATGTCGTTTATTTCATTACTTCATCAGCACGATGATACCGATTGGTTGCAAGTACTTTTTACATTAGAACCGCACATGCACTCCGTAGATCAACGGGCTACGCGCATCTGGTTTTCTTTTTTCCCGCTGAAGCTCAAACGGGCTTACGATGTCGCCGAAGACAAAGCGAAATTTGAGACTTGGCTGACCTTGAAGGGCAAATATTTATTATCCGATCAAGTGGATGAATCAGCACATTTTCTCTACGGACATCGCTACTGGCCGCAGGTCAAGGCCGCGGTCGCAGAACACGCAATGGCGGATTCAACTTCTCCGTTACCTGATCAGATTTTAGAATTAGCCAATAAAATCGCGGCTACGGTGAAGGTTGAGCGATCATTATTAATTGGCATCACTGCCGTAGCATTCATGACGTTAGAACAAGTCGGCATTGAAAAAATGAAAGCGGCTGCTGAAGTCAACGTCAAGTATTCTTCCAAATCTCCCGATCAAATCGTGCAAGCGCGCAATGCCGAAGCCTCGCAGGGAGTCTTTGGATTTTTGCGATCTGTTGACAAGCGTTTCAACGTGACCTTTAACGAAAATGAACCTGAAGCTAAATTCTGCATTATCAACATGCAAGATATCACGATGGCGGCGGCAGAAGTTACGCTCCCCAAACATTTGTCCGATCCGCGCTGCCGCGAAGGCGAAGGCCCGATTCCAGTCGAATGTCGCACCTGCGCCTGCGGAACCTGCTGGGTCGGAGTGCTTTCCGATACCGATAAAATTTCGCCTCCGAATGAGCGCGAATTAGATAAAGTTAGAAATGTATTTTGCTATGATGGATTCACCGGAGAAAAAGATTCACCAATCCGCATGGCGTGTCAGGTGAAATGCCATGGGAACGTTTCGATTGTCATTCCGCCGTGGCATGGGCTGCTTAAAAAATTGAATAAATAGGTTCTGAGTACAAGCTTCAGCTTGCCAACGAGCGCCAGCGAAGCGTGGCGTTTGGCAAACTGAAGTTTGTACCCAGAACTTCACTCTGGAGCAAATATGAAAACCTCAATTCGATCAATATTCATCGTACTCGCGTTAACCTTCTCGTTTTCAATCCTAGCCAAACCTGCGCCGAAACAAAGCGTCGAAAAGATTGCGAATTCGATCACGATATACCGCGATAATTGGGGAGTCCCGCATGTCTACGCGCCGACGGATTCCGCCGCGATGTTCGGATTTATGTACGCACAAGCTGAAGATAATTTTTGGCAGGTCGAAGACAGTTACATTCAAGCCATCGGTCGAGCTTCCGAAGTGTACGGCGATAAAATGCTGGATCAGGATGTGCTGAACCGGCAACTGGAAATCGCCAAACTGTCTGAAGCCGATTACCGGAACGGTAATAAAATGGTCAGGGAAATGTGCGAAGCGACGGCGAATGGATTGAATTATTTTCTCGCCAAAAACCCACAAGTGAAGCCGCGACTCATTACTAAATTTGAACCGTGGCACGTCATCGCCTTCGGACGTTTCGCGCAATATCAGCTCTTCATTTTCAATCGCCTGGGCTTTAAAGCGGCTGAAAAACGCGCCTCATTTGAATCAGTAAAAATTGCCGGCATCCAATCAGGTAATGTTTATCCGCCACTTCCTCCCGATGAAGATGTGTGGAGTTCGGGGTTGATCGGTTCGAATACGTGGGCAATTTCTCCCAAAAAATCTGCGACCGGAAACGCAATGCTGCTCGTCAATCCGCATCAACCATTTTTTGGCCCCGGACAATGGATTGAAGGTCACGTCCACAGCGCATCAGGTTGGAATATGTCAGGAGCTTCGTTCCCCGGCTCGCCTTTCCCGACTCTCGGTCACAACGAAAATCTAGGCTGGAGCCACACTGTCAATGCGCCTGATATTTACGATGCGTGGGAAGAAAAATTTGATGATCCGAAAAATCCTTTAAGTTATAAATACGGCAATGCACATCGGACTGCAACTGAATGGAACGAAACGATTCTAGTCAAAACTGATGCGGGAATGGATTCCAAAACATTCAAATTGCGCAAGACTCATCACGGTCCAATTGTCGCCGTAAGAGATGGAAAACCAATGGCGGTGCGGATGGCAAAATTTGAAGGTTCAGGTTCATTAGAACAACGCTACTGGATGGGAAAAGCGAAAAACCTAGCGGAATTCAAAGCCGCGATGAGCAAGTGCGATGTGCCGATGTTCAATACGATGTACGCCGATAACAAAGGAAATGCGTGGTACATCTACTATGGTGCAGTCCCGAAACGCGATCAAAAATACGATTGGTCGAAGCCGGTCGACGGTTCCGATCCGGGCACCGAATGGCAGGGCTATCATAAACTTGAAGAGCTGCCGCAAATTCTAAATCCTGAATCCGGCTGGGCGCAGAACTGCAATGGAACTCCGTTCCTGGCGACGACGGAAGGCGCAAAGGATAATCCAATCGAAGCGAATTTTCCGAAATACATGGTCACCGAAGGCGAAGAATCACGTTCCAGAATGTCACGTCGTTTATTAGGTGAAAAAGAAAAATTTACCTTTGATGAATGGGCTGATGCAACCTTTGATAATCGCTGCATCGAAGCCGAAACTTTGATTCCGATTCTTTCTGCCGAATGGGAAAAGATGAAAGCTGCCGATCCTGCCAAAGCCGAGAAAACCGCCGAAGCCGTGAAGCTTTTAAAAGCCTGGAATGGACGTGCCACAGTTGATTCCGAAGCCATGTCAATTTTCACCTTGTGGGCATACACGCGTCAGCAGGCTGCCGCGAAGCAGATGACTGCAAAATTGCCATACCCTGAAAATGCAATTCTCGAATTCGGGATGGGAAACCTCGCAAAATCCTGGGGAACGTGGAAAGTGAAATGGGGCGAACTGGTTCGCTTGCAGCGGGTTCATACCAGTGGAACACTCGAAAATTTTGACGACAATAAACCGAGCCTTCCAGTCGAAGGCGGCCCGGGAAATTATGTGGGTATCATTTTTAATTTCTACACACCTTCGGATACTTCGATTGCGAAAGGTCAGAAACGAATGTACGGACAAGTTGGACATTCTTTCGTGAGCGTCGTCGAATTCGGACCAAAAGTTAAAGCCCGCTCCTTGATGCAATTCGGTCAACGCAGCGATCCAAATTCCAAACATTATTTCGATCAGGCGGAGCTGTATTCCAAGAAACAATTTAAGCCTGCGTATTTCACACTGGAAGAGATTAAGGCGAATTTGGAAAGTTCGTATCATCCAGGGGAAAATGCGGCACGGGCTGCGACAAAATAGAGGGAATGC
>JAYTCQ010000387.1:0-14326 GCA_043736395.1 Blastocatellia bacterium
CCGTCAATGCATTCATCTCGCGCGAATCATTCGTCAATAATTTCTCAAAATCTTCAACGCTGACAGTATGCCTGCCAACTTCTACCAAAGCACCCATTAGACGGCGCACCATGTTCCATAAAAAATGTGAGGCGGTAATTCGAAAAATGATCAAATGGTTATCAAGGATTACTTCTGCCGCATCAACTGCAACAATCGTAGACTCATCCGGTCGAGCGTGATCCTGCTTGCGAAATGCGGAGAAATCGTGACGACCAACTAATAATTTTGCACATTTTGACATAGCTGCTACGTCTAATTTGTCTTTGATCCACCAAACCTGTTTCTTATCGAAAGCCGTTTTGCGCGTAGAGATTTGATACATGTAGGTTCGCGTCCTCGCTTCATGCCTGGCATGAAAATTCGGATGCACTTCACTCACATCAACAATACATATATCCGCCGGTAATCGGTCATTTAGACCGTAAATTATTTCCTGTGGTTTAAAATTGGAACGCTTAACTCCCACTTCCCCTCTCCGAAGAAATTTCATGTGCGCCACCTGCTGTAAAGCATGCACGCCTGCATCTGTACGCCCCGCACCGCCAAGTTCAACGCGTCCGCCAAATAAATCTTCCGCCGCTTTTCTCAACTCTCCTTGGATTGTCTTCGCGTTAATCTGTTCCTGCCAGCCGTGATATTTCGTCCCGTCATATTCTAAAGTCAGCTTCCAGCATTGAAGATTTGTACCTTTAAGCGGAGGTCGAGTATCCGTAGTCAGTGGTCGGGAAATTTTCACCGGGGTACGATTATTGTTCGTCGGTGGCTTATAACTGAGAGGCGTTCGTCCCGTAGTAGATGATGATTGTTTAGTTGTAGTCGGTGGACGGAAACTTTTAATTCGATTTTTATTTTCAACACTCATTTTTGTAACAATAATTTGATAGAGATCAGATTCTCTGTAATTTACCGACCACCGACCACCGACCACCGACCAACTCATCACAAATCCCATCCATCTTTCGTATACACATCCTTCGGTTTCGGCTTCACTAATTTTGCTTCGTCGCGTTCGCGGGACTTTTTCTCAGAGTCGGTAAAGTATTTTTCCCATCGCGCTGGCGCGTCTATCGTTTCGCCGCCGTGCTTCGTAATCCTTGAACGAACCTGACACAGTACAGGAGTATTGATCGCGACGCCAGACACTATGACTTGTCCTTTTGTCAGCGCTGGCAATTCATCCAGCAATCTGCGCCCCGCGCCTTCCACTGACGAAGCGATTGTTTGCTGATCTATCGGATTAACAATTCGCATAATGAACTGCGTCATGCATTGCGAAAGCACGTCCTGATCCAGCTTGCCCGGACGTTGCGTAATCAATCCGATACCAACGCCGAATTTGCGACCTTCTGATAAAATTGTTTTCAAAATATTTGTCGAAACTACCTGCGTTCCGGCGGGTGCGTATCGGTGAGCTTCCTCCAACAATACAAATACTGGATAAGGTAAATAGCTTTCATCTCCCGCGTGAGCCTGTTCGCGTTCCGTCGAGACACGCGCTTTATTGATGCGGCGCAGCAACGTTCCGACGATCACCTGTTGTTCACTTTCTTCAATATCAGAAAGCTGTAAGACCGTGCATTGACCAGGACGAAACATTTCGTTCAATTCAATATGTTCGTGGTCGGAAAAAGTCCGGCTTTGCTCAAACCGACGTTTTAATCGCCATTCAAGTCCGTCAATAGTGCTCGTATTGCCTCCACCTGATTTTTCATCTCCATATTTTAAGCCCATGACTTCAGTCAGCAAATCCTGAAAGCCCCAATGCCCGCTTGCGCCGTGCTTACTGTTAATGAGCGCAATAAAAGCCTGACTGAGAAAAGTCTTCATTTTCTCAGTCGTTTCCGGCAACAGATAATTAATATCGGCTTCGGTCAACGTTGAGATACGGACTTTAATTTTGTCAGGCGTAAAGATTTTCACTTCGGGCGCATAACCGTCGGAACCTTTAAAAGCAGGGTGTTTGTGCAATTCCGTCAGCGTATGATATTCGCCGTGCGGATCAACAATCAGTACCGCCGCGCGATTATGTGGCATCATCAATTCTTCAATTAGCACACTCGCCGTATAACTTTTACCTGCACCCGTACTCGCCAACACTGCCAAGTGAGTCGAAACAACATCCTTCACCGAAAGCACAATCGGCACTTCATCTTTCTTGCGTGTCAGCAGCGATCCGATGTGCGCACCGCCAACTTGTCCTTGTTGCTTCGGCGAAAGCATCTTCGACAACATTTCATTGGAAGCAATAAACACAGGCTGTCCAGGCATCGGAGGAATTCTGGGATTAATAAAATCGCCCATCCCTTCGCTAAAATATCCGATGGCTTCAACCGTGATTTCGTAGAGTTCCACGTCAGAATCCGGCAAGCCAATCAAGCTCGCAATCAACGAAGGCGGCGTATTCGGATCCGCCAGAAAACTATCCGGCAAACTGCGCACCAGCGTCCGTTCGGTAATAGTTCCAATGATATTGAGCTTGCCCGCGTCCTCCCCCGTATCCGCGATGTAATACACAAATTCGCCGATGCGCGTGCTTTTGTTATCGCTGGTAATAAACGTATATTCGTGGGGATTTTCGCCAGGGCCTTTTACTGTTCCGATTAATGTTTCTTGCATAATTTAATTTTCTCAAATTGTCTCCGCAGTGCAGAGACAATTGATCTTTATTCTTTACTACTCGTCATTTCTGCCTGCTGAAATATTCTCTCGATTTCACGCAATGGCAACGCTGCCGCTTTTTCCCCCATTACTTCATTCATCCGTCTTCGGACTTCATCACGATTCACAAGTTTCTGTTGTTGCAACAGCCACAGCAAATCAATTTGATCCTTGCCGCGTCCGGCGATGTATTTCAGAATCACCATCCATTCGGGGCTAATGATGAAAAATCCTTCATCGGTTTCGACGGCATCACTCAAAGCGGCTTCGTAAAATTCGCGAAAGAAATCATCGCGGACAATCCATTTCAAATTAATTTCGCGCTTGCCTGTCGAAGCGAGATACGTTTCGCCGCCGAAGCTTAATTTATTTTTCGCTTCCCAGCCGAGCAATTGATTCGCAATCATGTCTACGTCGGTGGTCGCACGCGTGAAGCCATACAAGTGCATCGCCAATCCACCTACGAGTGCACAGACAATGCTTTTTTCGTGTGCAGCTTTGATGGCGGATTTGGCAACTTCCAATCCTTCTTCGGTGGAAATAGATTGTTTTTCGGGCGTCAGGTTACGCCGCAAAAGTGCCTGGATTTCTTCTTTGCTCATTTTGAATTCTCAACAGATCGAAACCATTCAACGAATTTTCCGACACCATTTTCAATCGTCGTCTGCGGCGAATACTGCAAAAGTTTTTCGGCTTTGCTGATGTTCGCATGTGTCAGCAATAAATCTCCAGGGTGCATCGGAAGCCTGTCAATATTGGCTTTGATGCCGAGCGCAGCTTCAATAATTTCAATCAAATGATTCAGTGAAATCATGTTTGAACAGCCGAGATTGATCGCTTCGTACGGTGTCAAATTATAATCCAGCGCGGCAATAATTCCATTCACGATGTCATCTACAAACGTGTAATCGCGCTGCGTTGTGCCGTCGCCAAAGACGGGAATCGGTTTTCCTTCACTCATCAAACGAGCGAATTTGTGAATCGCTAAATCAGGACGCTGACGCGGGCCGTAGACCGTGAAAAAGCGTAGGCAGACAGTTTTGATATTGTATAAATGACTGTAGGTGTACGCCAGCATTTCGCCAGCCGCCTTGGTCGCCGCATAAGGCGAAATCGGCATCGGCAACATTTCTTCACTGAATGGAGCATTCGGATTCGCGCCGTAGACCGAACTGGACGAACCAAAAATAAATCGCTCAATTTTGAATTCACGCACCAGCTCCAATAAATTCAGGGTTCCCGTGACGTTCACCTGTTCATAAAATCTGGCTTGTTCCAGCGAAGGACGAACTCCGGTGCAGGCGGCGAGATGAATGATTGTGTCAAAGGAATTTACGCTTACGACTTCGCGGAGTTTGTCAAAGTCGCGGATGTCAATTTTGTGCAGTTGATAGCGCGGATTTTCAAGATGCGGAGTCACATTGGCGAGCTTGATTTCCGGCGAATAATAATCGCTGAAACTATCTACGACGACTATGTGCGCAGCGGTGGTGGAGAGCAAACGATCTACGAGATGGCTACCAATAAAGCCTGCGCCGCCTGTTACTAAAATCCTGCTTGAATTCATAAATTAATTCATTCGATCCTGACAAAATAATTTGTAATATTCACCTTGCCGCGCCAGCAATTCTTCGTGATTTCCCTGCTCAATCAACCTACCCTTTTGCAACACTAAAATTTGATCGTAGCTATCAAGATCAGAAAAATGATGCGCAATCACCAGCATTGTTTTACCTGCTTGCAGGCGATCTACAGCGGCGTGAATTAAATTGGAAGACTCCACATCTACCGCCGAAGTTGGCTCATCCAAAATCAAAATCGAAGGATGTTTGATGATGGCACGCGCTAAGCATAGGCGTTGCCGTTGACCGCCGGAAAGCGTAGAACCGCGTTCGCCGATAATCGTCTCATATCCTTCCGGCAAAGCTGAAATAAAATCATGCGCGTACGCCTGACGTGCGGCAGCTTCAATTTCCGGCATCGTTGCCTTCGGTTTTCCGTAGGCAATATTTTCGCGGATCGAAGCCCCAAACAACAGCGAATCCTGAATGACAATTCCGATTTCTTGCCGAAGCGTTTCGCGCTGATACCGCTCAACGTTGACGCCATCAATCGTAATCGTTCCCGACTTCGAGTGATAAAAACGCAGAATCAAATTTGCAATCGTAGACTTCCCCGCCCCCGACGCGCCAACCAAAGCCACACGTTGACCAGGCATAATTTTAAAGGAAATATCCTGCAAAACGGCTTTACCGTCGCCGTAGTCGAACGAGACATGATCAAAAATAATTTCACCGTTCAGCTGCGAAGTTACTACCTCAGACGCGCTGTCCCAGATTTCAGGTTCGGTATCCAAAATTTCTGCAATGCGTTGCATGCTAACCGTTGCTCTGGAAAGTCGCGTCGAAATTTTTGCCAGATTTCTGAGCGGCTTATACATATCATTCAGGTACGCTGTGAAGACCAAAACGTCGCCCGGAGTAATCTGATTTTTTAGCGCCATCAACGCGCCAAACAACACCGTAGCCCATAATCCAAAGGCTTTAATTAACTCAACAGTGCGCGTAGCTCCGGCTGCCATGCGTTCAGTTTGAATACCCTGCTCAAGCGTCAAAGTACTTTCTTCATCAAAACGTTCCTGCTCAAACTTTTCGCGTCCGAAGGCTTTGACGAGCGTGACGGACGAAAGAACTTCACTGACGCGCGCCGCAATTTTTCCTTCGCGTTCGCGCTGTTGACGCGTGGAGATTTTGATTTTTCCGTAGATGTACGCTAACGCAAAAAACAAGATTGGCAGCGTCACGAGCGTCACCAGACTCAACTGCCAATTCAACCAGAACATCACCACTAACATTCCCAGCACAGTCAAAATTTGCGCCGAAGAAATCAGTACAGATTCAACAAAAACATCCTTGAAAACTTCGGTTTCGCCGGTGACTTTCGTGAGCAATTCTCCGGTGCGAGCACGACTGTAATAGCTCAATGAAAGTTGTTGCAGGTGTGCGAAGACTTCGCGGCGTAACGTGTAGACCATCTGGTAGCCGATGCGCGAAAAAAGAAAATCCTGCCAGTAAGAGAAAATGCTACGCAATCCGGAAATCAACAGAATTCCTAAGGAAATAACGACTACGGCTGTGGCCTTGCCTTGCGTGATAACCGGTGTCAGGAAGCTCAAAGAAATCGGAATTTGCCGATCCAGCAGGATGTAATCAAAGATAATTTTCAGCGGCCACGGCGATAGTAATTCTGTAAACGTCAGAATCAGCATGCTGGCAAATGAAAGAATTATGCTGCGCCGCTCTTTCATAAGATGGCGTTTGATAATTTCTTTGAAATTTGCCTGTTGCTGTTTTTTCATGGTAGCTAATGCAGAAGCCCGCACGCAATAAGGGCGCCTTCACATTTGAAAAGAATTTTTAGAAAGATGAAAACACACATAGCATACTGGCGCCCTTACTACGTGCGGGCTTCTGCATCCAAACTTTTGAACGTATGAAACTTTACGGATGGCATTTGCTTCAGAGCGTCCAGCAATTGCTCGATAAATAGGAACGCGTCCTCAGTCATCACCTTATGATGCAGCATAATTCCGATGGGAGCTCCTTCCACAATTTGCTTTGATAATTCTTCATACATTTCTTCTGATGATTTCAGCGTAGCATCATTCTGCCAGCGAAAAATATCCAGCGTGACGGAAATCTCTCGAAACTGAAATCCTGTGACCGGAGGCTGGCTGCCACGCAATTTTGAGAGGACGCGAAAGCCTATTTCATCAAGTGCGCGATGCGTCGTTTCGGTGCAACGATTCCAAGGAGGAATAAACGCCGGAAACCAGTTTTCACCAAAAGCATCATTCATTATTTTTAGCCCAGCGGCGAGATCAGATAGCTGTTCGTCATAATTTCTGCTGATCCCAAATTCGCATTTTCGCTCAATGATTTCGTGGTTTTTGTGCTGCCATCCGTGCTGCACCAGTTCTGTGAATTCAGAAAATTCAGATAATAATTTGATGCAGTCTCCGGTCAGCAATTTTGGAATGACACCCGCAATCAGCGGGATTTTTCGGTCGGCAAAAATGGTGAGTAAACGGTGTAAATTTTCCTCGTCAATGTCTACGTCATCGTCGCGAAAAAAAATATCAATCGTTTTTTCCTCCGTTAATTTTTTCAGGAATCGATTCATAATGCCGACAAAATTTCTGCGCTTTTTTCTGCTCCGTTAAGGTCAAGTGAAATTAAAGGAACAGACATTTGCAAACTTTGTATTATCATTTTTGCCAGATGCTGAGGTGCAAGCAAATCAGCTTGAATGACTTGAACTCTGCCTAATTTTTCGAGCTTCAACGCGCGGATTGTTTGCTCCTGATTGTTGTTACCCGTAAAGGGATACACGATAGCGCGTACGCCTGCCGACAAAATATCCATGCAGGTATTATAGCCCGCCATACTGATGGATAAATCAGATTGCTGCAATAATGCTGGAAAGTCCGGCGTGAATCGTTCCATTGTGATGCCGGTTGTTTTAGCGAGGCTTCGCTGAAGATTCTGAAAATTTTCGTCAGGACAATTTGGCCCCGTGACGATGTGCATTCGGTGTGAAATTTCTAGCAAAGCACTCGCCGCAATCGCGCATTCAATTAATTCGTGTCCAACGCGACCGCCGCCAATACTAACTAAAATAAAAACTTCATCTGCTTTTTTTGACGTGCGATTTGTCGGTTGTACCTGTGCGACAAATCCAGTGTATTCGATCTGACATTCGATCTCACTCACACGCGGAAAAGTCTCTTCCAGCCTTTGAAATTGGGGGTCGGAGTGAATTAACAACAAATCAAAATACTGATTCATCAACGCACAGGCTTCGCCATCGAATTGTAATTGTTGTCGTTTGCTGACCAAAATATCGCGGAGGCTGCACACAATTTTTGTGTGATTACGTTTCGCATTTTCCAACAATGGAATTAATTCAAAATCGAACTTGCGACGGCCAAAAGGAAACAGTTCAATGATGAGAATGTCCGGCTGAATTCGCTCGTAAATTGTGAGTAGTTGTTGTTGACGAATTCCTTTAATTTCTTCCAGCGAGAGCGAGTTATCGTTCGTTTGAAGTTGCTGAAATTCGGCATCGGATTTGAGCGCGGGAAGATTTATCACTTCAACTTCCGGCGGCATTTCCAGTCCAGCAATCGTCTCGCCGCCATTCACAAAACACACTTCAAAATCACGCAAGGCGCGGACGATTTCGCGGCTGCGGATGTAATGTCCGATGCCGAGAACGGGCTGACAATAAAAAAGAATGCGTCGTTTCATGAAGCTCTAAATCGGCTTTCGAGTCAGTACCACCTGCGGTAGCGGGTGGCGCACGTGCACATCACTTTCCACCCGCTACCGCAAGTGGTACTGACTCTGACAAGGTGTTCTGGAAAAGTTTTTGCAGCTCGACAATCGTAACTTCCGCATCAAAAACTTTAAGGATTTTTTCGCGTGCAGCTTTCCCTAAGCGAATTCGCAGCGCTGCATCATTCAACAATTCCGCGATGGCTTCAGCCAAAGCGGCAGAGTTTTTCTGCGGCACTAACAACCCATCAACACGATTTTCTACCAGCTCAGGGATGCCGGAAATGTCCGTCGAAACAATCGGTAATTCCATCGCCATCGCTTCTGCCATCACGTTCGGGATTCCATCACGATCTCCGTTTTCAATGATTTGACAGGCAAGCGCGAAGACTGTTGCGCTTTTGTAAATCTGCCTGAGTTCTTCCTGTGTGACAGCGGAGTGAATAAAAATTCTATCTTCCAGCTGAAGCACTTTCACCATTGATTTTATTGGCTCTGCATCACCTCCGCCCACAATGTGGCATTCAAAATTACAGCCTTGTGCCTTCAGAATCTGACACGCTTCGACTAAATAATTGTAGCCCTTTTTTTCGACAAATCTTCCGACTGACAAAATGATTGGCGTTGGAGAATTCGATGCGCCGAGCGGTGAAAATTGTTTTGTATCCAGCCCATGATAGATCGTGTGAATCGGCGCAGAATTCGGCTCCACACCGCGTAAATGTGTTTCGTTGGCTTTGGTGCAAGTGGCGATGAACTCGGCACGACGCATCTTCAGTGGCAGGATATTTCCGGGATTCAGCTCCGGCAAATAAATATCTTTGGCGTGCGCCGTGAAGCTGAACGGAAGTCCGGAAAGCCTGCTCGCATACATCGTCACCGTTGTCGCGGTATGACAAAAATGGGCGTGAAGATGACGAATACGCCCTGATTCCAGAGCTTTCTGCGCAATGAATCCGGCTTGTAAAAATTCTTTGATGAACTGTTTTTCGTGAGCTGTCATGGCAAACCTGATCGCTTCAAATAATGTTTTCAGGTAACGGAGTGGATGCATTTTAAATAGTTTTTTGTGCGAGTCAGAAAAATAAGGAAAATTGTTTTTCAGCCACGGCAAAAGTTTTTCATCGCTGAGCGAAGTGAGCGCGGGCAGGTAATTGATTTCCGCTTTAATTGCGTCTACGGCGGCGTGCCGCTTTTGTCCTTCCAGTTTTATCAGAGAAAAAATTGAGAGCTTCAATCCGGCTTTTTCAAGCAAATAAATTTCATTCGTGATGAATGTTTCGGAAGTCCGCGCGTAACCTTTCAGCACATAACCGATTTCATTTTCAGCAGGCATTCAGTCCTCCTGCCAACAGGAGTTCAGAAACACATTCTGTAATCTTGTGATGCGCGTTCAAATTAAAATGTACGGCGGGTCGTTGATTGGAATTAAGCTCGATCTGCATCGCACTCATCAATCCATCTGAAGTCAAATTTTCAGGGTGAATAAATTTGAAAAATCCGAGTTTGCTCATTCGTTCAGCCCGCATTAATTGCTCCTGAACAGGTTTGACGCGCGGGATCACTATGGCTTTTTTTTGTAGGGAAAGTATTTCACAAATTGTATTGTATCCGCCCATCGAAATCACGAGATCAGCGGCGTTCAGATAACTCATTAAATCGTTCGTGAATTCCATCAACGTGATGTGCGGATTTTGCGATGAAGCCTGTAACAAAGCTTGTCGGTGAGGTTCATTCATTTCAGGGCCGTAAATTAGCAAACTGTGAAGACGGTGATTTTCATCAAGACTGTTCGTTCCTTCCAGGTATTTTGTAATCGTCTCAAAAGCGTCTTCGCCTCCACCCAGCGTGACCAATATCAGACGAGTTTTCTCTTCAAGCTGCAATTTTTTTCGTATTTCTTCGCGGCTTCTGGCTCCGGCTTCGCGGCGGGTATAGCCGCAGAATTTTACTTTTTCGGCAACGGATTTCGGGAATTGATATTCACTGCGCGGATCAAAGATTTCGGATTCACCAAGTACTAAAACCTGATCGTAATACGAATTAATTACCTGAAAATAATCGTGGGAATTCCAGACGCTCATCGTAGATTCCGGCGTATCCAGAATGTCCCGCAAAATCAGCGCGGCTTTCATTTCAGGCTTAGATTCTTTCAAATATTCAAACGAAGGCTGCAATTCATTTTTGATGCCGAACGGTTTTTTATCGACGAGAAAAAGATCAGGTTGAAAATTTTTGGCAGCAGCAAGAATCAAATCGGCGCGCAATTTAATTGTTTCGTGAATCCCCATACGCAACGATTTCACGGCGTAGTCTTCGCGGTCGGTGCGCGTCAAACATGGCAATTTAATGTAATCAATGCCGTCCGTTAGTCGAAATTCATGCACCATTGGAGAACCGGAAATCAGCAAAATCGAAAGCTCATCATTCGTCTGATTCAGCGCATGGCAGATGCCCAGCATGCGCCGCAAATTGCCCAGCCCGTAAGTATCGTGTGAGTAAACCAGTATTTTTTTCATTGATTGGTTAAATTCGCCTGAAGAAAAATCCACTCATATACGCTGCAATTTCGTTTTTACTCATAACACAAAATTGTACCATCGAACTAAAAATAGTTCTTTCTTTCCTTCTTTAAAAACGCTCGAAATGCCGCTGACTGAAGGCTGAGAATGTGCTATTCTTCCCGAGTTCCTAAAAATAATAATTGATCGGCCTTCTGGTATTTTTCGTTAGTGAATCATCTACTTTCCTGCTGCGGAAATTCCAGGGAATTAACTATATTAATAGTGATTAAGGATAGGGTCGACGCCGGAGTTACTATGAAAAAGCTATTCACGAGTTGTTTCCTGGTTGGATTCACCTGCCTTTTATTCTCTTCAACTTTTGCGCAACAAAAACGTATTTATATCGGACTGGACGATCACACCGATTATCAATACGCATTGACCGAAGAAGAGCATCGCCTGATTTTTCTGGAGACACTGGATTATTACATGAATCTAGCGGATCAAACGGCGAACCTGCCGACAGAACACCAGAGCCGTTGGAACTGTGACGGCACCTTCTGGCTGTGGACGTATGAGCACAATAAGTCGCCCGCCGAATTCAACAAACTCATGAATTATGTCCGCAGTGGACATATCAGCACGATCATTAACGGACTGGTTTCGACTTACGGCGCGCAACCTTCCGAAGCGGTGCTGCGTGGGATGTATTATCCCGGCTCGCTCGAACGGCGTTATGGAGTGCGCTTTCCTTTAGCCGTAGCGATGGAAAATGCGACACTGCCTTATGGCCTGGGAGCCTTATGGGCCGGGGCCGGCGTGAAATATTCCTGGCGCGGCGCCTGTGGATGCGCGTCCCGCGTCCACGGCTATGACCACCCGGATATTTATTGGTGGAAAGGTTTTGATGGCAGTCAGGTCCTGATGAAGTGGAATAATTTTTATGTCTATGAAGGCGCTGCGATTGGTGATTATCAGGAGTGTCGCTTCCCGGATCGGGCTGTTAATACAGTCGAAACTAACACCCGCTTTCAGGAAAACTGGCCGTGGAAAGCTATCGGAATTTTTGGTAAGGGCGGCGACGATGCCAAAACGCTGACAGATGATTTCGTCAATTTCGCGCGGAACAATTCCAATGCAGATCGCAAAATTATCGTTTCAAATGAAGTGGATTTCTTTCAGGATTTTGAAGCCAACTACGGCTCACAAATTCCAACCAATGCCACCAGTTTCGGTAATGAATGGGATGTTCTCTGCACTTCGATGGCAGAGGTTTCCGCCCGCGTCAAACGTTCAGTCGAACAGCTTCGCAATGCCGAAGCCATGCAAACTTTAGTCTCCTTGAAAAACCGAAGCTTCATGCGTGACCAACTCGCCGAACGCGATCAGGCGTGGATGGATTTAGGTACTTATTGGGAACACGATTGGACGGCGGACGGCTACATTCACGATCTGCGCCCTGAGTGGCAACGAAAACTCGCCAATCGAATCACTGGCTATGTTGATAAAATTCAACAGCAATCGGCAGCTGCCCTGGCGACGATGATTCCGGCGAATCCTGAATACAAACGGTTTTACGCTTTTAATTCGCTAAGCTGGACGCGCACGGATTATGTAGATTTTCCATACAGCGAAACAGCTCCGGTTTACGTCGTAGATTTGACGACTGGACTTGAAACGCCATCACAAATAATTTCACTGAATAATCAAACGTATCTGCGCGTGCTGGCCAGTGATATTCCTTCGGTCGGATACAAAGTTTTTGAGCTGCGCCCAGGCCTTGGAAATACATTTTCAGACGCTGCCAGCGTCAACGGAAACGTGATAGAAAATGCGTTCTACCGTCTGACCATCGCGGAGCGCGGAGCCGTCACCAGCCTGACTGACAAGACTCGTGGCGATCAGGAATTTGCGCGTGAAATCAATGGTCGCTTCATCAACGATCTCGGTAACAGTAGCGGTTCTTTTCAAATTGAAAATGTCGGCCCGGTTTCCGTCACCATCAAAACCGTAGCGAATTCCCCGGTCGAACATACAACACGAATTACGCTCTACCGCGATTCAGATCGGATAGATTTCCGTAACGAAATTACTCAAAATCCAGGTGATAATATTTACACGTGGGGCTACGGATTCAACCTCGAAAATCCTGACACAATGCACGAAGAAGTCGGCTCCATCATCCGCGCCAAGACCAAAGAAAATGGTGGGCAGTATATAAATTCCGGATCACGCTACGATTGGCTGACGATGAATCATTTCGCGGATATGACGGGCAGCAGCAACACCGGAGTCACTTTATCGAATGCTGATTGTTACTTCATGCAACTGGGCAATTCCAGTGTTCCACAATTGGATATGACAACACCGTCCATTAATCCATTGGTCGGTGGACAAATTGACGGGCCAAAGTTAGGGATTCCCAGACATGACGGTGACACTTATTTTTTACAACGTTTTGCTCTTCGCACGCACAGCGAATATGACGCAGCCTCCGCAATGCGATTTTCATTGGAGCATCAGAATCCTCTGGTTGCCCACTCCGTAGTCGGCGGGAATCCAGTCTATCCCGAAACAAATTTTTCGATGGTCAGCATTTCCGATCCGAAAGTCATGCTGTGGTCGCTGAAACCCGCCGAAGAAGGTATTGAGCAGGGCATCATTGCACGTGTTTATAACGTCAACGATCAGGCCTCAAATGCAGCGTTGCAATTATCGAATTCAATCCGTCAGGCAAATCGGACAACACACATCGAGACCAATCTTGACAGTGCTGTGGTGAGCGACGGAGCTTTACAAATGTCGCTGAACAATCAGCAATATCAAACCTACCGATTGTTGACGAACGAAATTATAGATTCGATCCCACCCGAAGTTTCCATCGTCGCGCCAACGAATGGCGCAGTCTTCGCCGCGCAGGCAAATATTCGAATTGATGCAATTGCAAAAGATTCCGATGGAAGCATCAGTAAAGTAGAGTTCTATCAAGGCACGACAAAACTTGGAGAATCAACTGCCGCGCCATTCAGCTTAACGTTAAATTCCCTGCCTTCGGGAAGATATAACGTGACCGCGCGTGCCATAGATAATCGTGGAATTGCCAGAAATTCCAGCGCTATAAAACTTCAGGTCAGCAACGCTGTTGCCGATTCTGTCAGCGTCTCCGCCGCAAATTATCGCCGCGTATTTCTGGCGCGTGGCTCCATCGCTTCTGCCTTTGGGAACTCACTGGCAACGACTTCGCAGGCAGCGTCAGGATTACCGTTAAGCACGAACCTGGCAGGGACTACGGTCACAGTTTTTGATAGTTTGGGTCGTCAACGGTTAGCGCCGTTGTTTTATGTTTCGCCGACACAAATTAATTATCAGATTCCTGAAAGTACGGCTTTGGGTACGGCTCGCATTCAAATCAACAGTCCCGGTCAGCCTGCCAAAACGGAATACATTCAAATCGTCAATAACGCGCCAGGACTTTTTACGGCACAGGCCGACGGGCAAGGCATCGCTTCAGCAGAAGTTACGCGAATCAAAAGTGATGGTTCCCGAAGTGACGAACGAATCGTGCAATACGATCCTTCAACAAATAGTTTTAGCGCGATTCCAATTGATCTGGGAAATGTGAATGATAAAGTTTTTCTGATTCTTTATGGAACCGGATTGCGCGGCCGGAACTTGAACGTAGCGGCAAGAATCGGCAACCAAAATGTTTCTATTGATTACCTCGGCGCGCAAGGAACATATGTCGGATTAGATCAAGTGAATATTCAATTGCCACGAAGTTTAGCA
>JAYTCQ010000388.1:0-3400 GCA_043736395.1 Blastocatellia bacterium
CAAGACAAAAGTTACTCAACTCTACGACAAAGTGGAGGCAGCTACATTTTATGAACAACGTTACAATCGGGGCTACATGGATAAGTGGCCAACTTTCAAAAAAGAGCGAGTCTTTAAGCTCATACGAGAGCTTGGCTTACCGGCCACCGGACGCGCATTAGACATTGGGTGCGGGAATGGAGTTTTCACGGATGTTATCAAACAGGCCTTACCGAAATGGGAAGTTTATGGTGCGGAAATCAGCGAAACAGCCGTCCGAAATGCTATCGAACGTTATCCTGATTGTAATTTTTTAGTAGCGTCAGATGAAGCCTTGAAGAGCCTGCAATTTGATTTTGTCTTTTCACATCATGTCCTCGAGCACGTTTATAACGTGCGAGAATTTTTAGGCGAAATCAACGGACAACTTCAACCGCGATCAGCCATGCTTCACATCTGCCCTTGCGGCAATGCAGGAAGTCTCGAAGATGAGATTAGTAAGCTTATCAAAAATGGAATCGAATCCGACCACGAAAATCGTTGCTTTTTCGAGGAACCTGGTCATCTGCGCCGATTAACCACCGAAGACTTGATTGACGCAGTCAAAGATTTTGACTTTCGTTTAGCGTCCGAATGGTATTCCCACCATTATTGGAGTTCGGTTAATTCCATTACTACCTGGCAACGAGCAGAGGTCAAGAAACTAACCAATTTTCAAGATGCCATTAATAAGCCTGCTCATAAACGCTTGAAGAAACTTCGCCGTTATTTATTACTGCTCACTTATCTGAGATTGCCGCTGAATACGTTCAATATTCTCAAACATAAACCTGCCAAAAGTATTAAGGAATGGCTAAAATTAACGGGCGCGACCACGCTTTTTCCATTTGCGAAACCAGTCGATATGTTCATGTATCGCAAAGCACTGAAGGAATGGGACAAGAAAAAGTTGAATAAAAATGGGAGCGAAATGTATTTATTTTTTACGCGTGATCAGAGCATTGGTTCGCTGAATGATTAAGGTGGGAAAACTGTAATTAGTGATTAAGTCAGCAGTCCGGCGATTTCTCCTCTAATTTCGCCTAAGAGATCGTTTGCCTCATTTAAAGTTGGTGCTTCAGCTACTAACCGAATTATAGGTTCGGTGTTGGATCCTCTGACGTGTAACCAGCTATTTTTTTCAGGAAAATTAACTTTTACACCGTCTTGTAAATCCAGTTCAAAATCCTGATAGCGAGTGCGCACCATTTTCAGGACTGCTTTGATTTTATCCGAAGGGCAGTCCAGTTTCTCTTTGATGATTTCGTAGTGCGGAAATTCGCTCATCAGCTCCGACAATTTCTTTCCGGTCGACGCCAGCAAATGAAGGATCAAAGCCATCCCAACCTGACTGTCACGACAATAATTAATCGTTGGATAAATCACACCACCGTTCCCTTCACCGCCGATGATCGCATCAACCGACTGCATCAACTCCGTCACATTCGCTTCGCCGATTTTGGAACGAAGAAGTTCTCCTCCGAAATGTTTTACAACTGGATCAAGCGCCAACGTCGTCGAAAGATTCGCGACAACTTTCCCCGGCGTTTGACTTAAAATATATCTCGTCGCCAGCACCAAAGTGTAATCTTCGCCAATGGGGATGCCCCTTTCGTCAACTACCGCCAAGCGATCAGCATCCATATCCTGAGCGAATCCGACATCAGCATGCTCAGCTTTTACCAGCTCGCAAAGCTCAGAAATATTTTCAGCGGTAGGTTCAGCTCCACGCGGAAATGAACCGTTTGGAGTTGTATTAATTGAGACGACTTCAACTCCGAGTGCAGCTAATAATTTCGGCGCAATGATGGAGGCTGCGCCGTTGCAGGAATCCAGCGCAACTTTGATTTTGCGACCTGTCGGCAACTTACCAACAGCTCCAATAATGGCTTTTATATGTGCTTCTAATCCATCGGTAACTTGTTCTACTCCGCGCATCGCTGTGCCAAAGACTTTGACATAATCGCCTTGATGATAAATTTCCAGCAATTCTTTAGCTTGTCCGGTGCTCAAGAAAAGTCCTTCGTGATTGACGAATTTTAGCGCATTCCATTCAGCCGGATTATGGCTGGCAGTAATTGCAATTCCTCCTCGCGCTTTGTGTTGGCGAACCAGTAATTGAACGGTAGGAACCGGACACACATCTAAATCAATCACGCGGCAACCGCTCGAAAGTAATCCTGAAATAACCGCTTGCCTGACCATTTCACCGGAAGTTCGCGTATCTCGTCCAATGACAATCGTTCCGCCACCCAGATAAGTTCCGAAAGCCTGCGAGAAGCGCGCCAACAGCGTCGGAGTCAACGATTCGCCAATTACGCCACGAACGCCGGAGATGCTAATTTTAAGGGTTGGGATTGCTCGCATTCTTATGTAGCTTGAACTGTTAGTTCAAGCTTCGGCGAACTAACAGTTCACCATACAATTATTTTACATCACAGTCGGAGGAGCCAGCATTTCCTGCAATGCTGCTTCATCTAACGAATACGTTTCATTACAAAAACCGCAGATTAACTGAGCCCCATGGTCTTCTTCAATCATTGAGCGAACTTCAGCTTCTCCCAGTGCGGAAATCATGCTGACAGCTCTTTCATGTGAACAGCGGCAACGAAATTCCACCGGGATTTTTTCCATGACTTCGAGTTCGATAATACCGAGCGCTTCCTGCGCGATTTCTTCCGCCGAAAATCCTTTACGAACCAACTCGGTCAAGTGTGGCATTCTCGAAACTGTATCTTCGATCATCACCAAAATGTTGGGATCAGCATCCGGCATCGCCTGAATTAACAAGCCTCCGGCGGCAGAAATCTGATCCTGTTCCAGTTCGTAAAATACGCCTAACGCGACAGCAGAATTTATCTGTTCAGAAATATTAAGGTAATGGGCAATGTCTTCCGCAATCTCGCCTGAAATCAATGGAACCGATCCGGTATAAGGTTCTTTGCGTAGACCAATTTCATAACCAGCTTCGCGAATCACGTGCAGCATTCCGCCATCCTCGCCTTTGGTGATGCCGCTCACGTCAAACTTGCCCAGCTCATTCGGTGGCAAATCCGCTTCAGGATTTTGCACATAACCGCGCACGGTGCCGTACGGCGTCGCTTCGGCAGTTGCCGAACCAAGGATTCCTCCACCATTAACTTGCAGCGTCAACAGCTCCAGTCCCTTAAAAGTTCGACCTAACAATAGCGCTCCGGTCAGCATTCGCCCTAGCGCAGCCGAAGCCGTCGGTGACGTGTTATGTCGCAAACAAGCCTCCTGAACCAACTCAGTCGTGACTGCTGCAATGACCCTGACTGTATTGTTAGCCGCTGTTCCCTGAATTAAATGATCAGACATATTTTATTTAAAAGTGATGAGTAGAAAGTGCTGAGTGCTGAGT
>JAYTCQ010000389.1:0-10237 GCA_043736395.1 Blastocatellia bacterium
ATCGGCTTACGAGTCTTGTCAAACCTTATACCGTGCCTTGAAAAAAGTATTAGTCGAGGTTGGCTCAAAATACCAGATTAATTTTGCTTAGGTACTTACCTAACGCTACCGCGTCGTACTAACAGAAAAAAACTTTAATTATTCTTTGTAATTAACAGAAATAAAATACTTCCTAGAGTGGCTAACCCGATATAAAACAGGCTCACGAGTTGATGGCTATATCCGGCAATGACCATTCGTTGATACAAGTGTGAGCGATGCGCTTGAAAGATATTTTCCCTTTTGCTGATCCGTCGAAGCAGGGTAAATCCTGTATCTAAAATAAACGGCCAAACGAAAAGGAACCCAATCCAAATCATAAGATTCCGATTGCTCGTCGTAGACCTGACAGCGATGAGAGGGACGACCGCAAAAGTAAATCCTAGAAATGCACTGCCGACATCCCCCATAAATATCTTGGCGGGTGGCCAGTTATAAAATAGAAATCCTAAGCTGCTGGCAGCTAATAATCCGCCGATGGCAAAAATCAACTCAACATTAATCATCCATCCCACTACTGCCCAACCGATCCCTGCAACGAATGCTTGTCCGCCAGCAATTCCATCAATCCCGTCCATAAAGTTATAAGCATTTGTTAATCCAACAATCCATAACAGGGTCAGAAGTAATCCAAATTGTCCGATCTGAATGTTCCCTAACACTGGGAGGTGAAGTTCCTGCCAATATCCCCACTCTGCAATCACCAATCCAGCAGCGACAAAATGCGCTAAAAACCGAACCTTCGCAGAGAGCGATTGAAGATCATCCAGCCAACTAATCACTGAAATGAGCGTCGCGGCTCCAACATAAAACAATAGCCCGCGCCAAGTTGTAATTCGCCAAATCATCTGGCTGCAAATCAATCCGATAATCGTTATGACGACTAAGCTAATTCCTCCACCACGCGGGGTGGGCCGGGAATGTGAACTTCTTTCATTCGGAATATCAATGACCGCGAGGCGTCTTACTAAGCCTGTCAGGACTACACTACTAATTAACGCGATCACTATGACGAGGCTCATGCCTGCTTCAATCTTATTCATTCCGGTTTGATCAATTTAGTTGTGACTTATTTGCCAGAAACCATTCCGCAGTTTTTTGAATTCCTGCGTCAAAGCTATACGGCGAAGCCCAATTTAATTCCTGCCGAATTTTATGACTGTCAATTACCAGTGACGAAGTAAGCCGATCTATGGTCGAAGCTTTTCCGAGGAGGTTACCGCCGAATCTCATCCACGAAACTGGAAGATCGAATAAACGAGGAGGTGATTGTAAAAAATGACCTAACCGCTTGATCAATTCTGCGGTCGAAAAACTTTTTTCATCACTGACGAGAAATGTTTTTCCGTTGGCGTTTGGATGTGTCAGACAAGCTTTGATGGCATCTGCAAAAGCGCCGACGTACAACAACGATCTCTGATTATTTATTCCCCCTAAAGGCAACGGCCAACCCCTGTAAATAGCATTCATGAGCTGATAGAAATTGGCTTTGACTTCAGGCCCATACATTAATGGAGGACGTAAGATGACAACTTCTAACCCTGTTTCTTTGGCAATCTTTCGTAATTCCTGTTCAGCTTCAAATTTACTAATTCCGTACGGGTCTTGCGGAGCGGGATCATCATTTTCCGTAAAGTAATTGCTTTCTGTTTTTTCGCCGTTAACTTTAACTGAGCTAACAAAAATAAACCTTTGTACGTTAGCTTGCGCGGCCTGCCGTGCCAGATTCACAGTTCCGGCTACGTTCACTTTTCTAAATTCGCTGAGTGGGTCTGTCGCCGAATCATTCATCACGTGAACACGGGCCGCTAAATGAACGATGGAATTAATACCAGTCAAAGCTTGTGACCAGTCTGAATTGGCGTTTATTTCTCCAATAATATGACAATCCTCATGCATCGGCTTTTGATTATCGGGACTACTTCTTAATGCTTTCCGCATAGAAAAATTTGCATCCGTCAGGTGCTGACAAACAGCCTTCCCAACAAAACCATTAGCTCCCGTAATGAGTATTTTTTGATCCATTGTGATGCGTAAAATTACCTGACCAATTCCTCTTGCTGAAACAAGCATTGGTTCGGAGTTATAACTTGACCGCAAACATTTCAATCCAACCCGCCAGGTTTAAGATCGCCCAAAGTTGCTGACTTGCTTGAAAAGCCGACATATCTCCAACCGCAAATTTGCGATCACGCGCGTGTTGTACGAGCTTCGTCAGCGCTGATTTTGAAAAGAGGGAGTGCATTACTTCATTCTTCGAGTTCAACAATAACTCGTCACATAAATCGTAAAATTTTTTATTCTGAAATAAGTGCAAAGGAATGGTGAAACCCCACTTCGGATGCGAGAAAACACTTTCAGGCAACCAGGGCCGGATGGCCTGCCGTAAAATATATTTGGTGGTTCCATTCCGTAACAATAAATTGTCCGGCAAGCGCATTGAAAGCTCAGCCATTTCAGCATCAAGCATTGGCGCGCGGACTTCCAGTGAAGCCGCCATACTCATGCGATCCACTTTGACCAGCATGTCGGAAGCCAAAAAATATCGCAGCCGACAATCCATCACCTGACGCAGACGCGTCATTCCTTCTTGCGCGCCCAACATTTTTTGAACGGCATCCGTTCTGGTTTGCTGCCATTGTCCGCGTAAATAAGGCGAAGCCATTTCCTGCATTGAACCTTCGTCAAATAACGGTCCCATCTTCCACGTTCGATCCTGTCTTGAGAGGCAAGCCGCACTCGTCACACGCGCTAATCTGGCAAGTATTTGCACCTGCGAAGTACGCGGAGACTTTGCTACTTTGCGTAAGACACTTCCTGTGGCTGCTAACAGGATGTGCGGGACGTAGGTGGCAATTTGATCTACGCCCAGACACGCCTGAAAAACCCGGTAGCCAGCGAACATTTCATCGCCTCCATCACCCGACAAACTAACCGTAACGTGATCTTTGACTTGATTGCTCAGAACGAACGTAGGAATAGCGGAAGAATCGACAAAAGGCTGCCCCACATGTTTGATCGTACGCCACAAATCCTGATCGTCGAAGCCGCCATTCGTGACCACAAATTCGTGATGATCCGTGCCAAGATGTTCAGCCACCTGGCGAGCGATTTTGCTTTCATCAAAAGCGGCGTCTTCAAATCGAACCGTAAAGGTTTTGATCTTTTGGCTTGATTGTCGCTGCATTGCGGCCACAACGGCACTGGAATCAATCCCACCGGAAAGAAATGCTCCCAGCGGCACATCGCTGACCATTTGTCGTTTTACAACTTTGAGTAATGTCTCCCGCACAGCTTCGACGGCGTCTGCTTCGTTTTGCAAAGCCGGGTCAGGTTTATATTCCGGGTGATAATATGCGCCAATCTTCAGACTGCTATTTTGCCAGCGCATCCAATGTCCTGCCGGCAATTCCTTGATGCTCTGAAAAAGCGTCAATGGCGTCGGGCAATACCCCACGTGCAAATAATATAAGAGCGATTCGTAATCTAGTTTTCTTTCGACTTGTTCATATTCCAACAAACTTGTAACTTCACTGCTAAATGCAAAGGTATTTTTTGAGTTACTGGAATAAAATAATGGTTTTTCTCCAAACCGATCTCGCGCTAGAAATAAAGATTCGTTTTTTGTATCGTAAATACAGAAAGCAAACATTCCTTGTAAATACTTTGGCGTCTCTTCACCATATTCTTCATACAAATGAAGAATCACTTCCGTATCTGAATTAGTTTTAAAAACGTGTCGTTCCGTGGCTATTAATTTATCGCGCAGCTCAAGATAGTTATAAATTTCTCCATTAAAAACAATCTGCAAAGAGTTATCTTCATTCGTAATTGGTTGATGCCCGGTCTTTAAGTCAATGATGCAAAGCCGACGCATCGCAATTGAAGCGGTCAGCCCATCAAATTGCCCGGTATCATTTGGCCCTCTGTGAATCAGGGCCTCGTTCATTCTGGCTACAGTGGCGGATTTACGCTCAAAACCCGGAGCGTAAAGGCCGCAAATTCCACACATGGATTTACCTCTCTGGAGAGAAAGTTTTTATCGAAAAATTAAGGGGAAGAATAAAACGTGGGGGAGACTGAGTGATTTTGCATTTATCAATTTTTATAGCTGATATTTTCCTACTCTATAAAGCTCAAGATTTTCTTTGATCCACGAAACTGTTTTAGTTAATCCTTCAGGAAGCGAAGTTAATGGTTGCCAGTTCATTAACTTATCCGCAAGTGAATTATCAGCGTGTAATCGAAAAACTTCGCTCTTAGTGGGTCGTAAACGGTTATCCTCACAAGTCACGGCAATGTCCCGTCCAATAATTTGTGTAATTGTATTTGCCAGCTCACCAATACTTATTTCCTGTTTGCTACCTAAATTTATTTCCCGCCCTTCAACATCTTTGCTTTCTGCTGCACACAAAAATCCGCGTACCGTATCTTCGACAAAGGTGAAATCTCGTGTTGAAGATAACTCACCTAATTTAATGACATCTTTCGTTAAGGCCTGTGTAATGATTGTCGGAATCACCGCACGTGCTGATTGTCTTGGCCCGTATGTATTAAATGGCCTGACCGTAACAGTCGGCAGCCCATAAGAACGATGATAGCTTTCGACAATTTTATCTGCCCCGATTTTGCTGGCGGAGTATGGCGACTGGCCTTGCAGTGGATGCTCTTCAGTGATGGGCACGAATTTTGCCGTACCATAAACTTCGCTGGTGGAAGTGTGAATCACACGTACGGGTTTCGTGATCCTGGCAGCTTCTAAAACATTCAATGTGCCAATAATATTTGTTTCAACTACTTCACGCGGGTGAACATAAGAATAAGGGATTGCGATTAATGCGCCTAAGTGAAAAATTGTTTCGCAGGTACTCATCGCGGTTAGCACTGCCGAAGTGTCACGCAAATCGCCCATAACAATTTCTACATTTTTTAGATAATCGCTATTAACAAAACGTAACAACCCAATATCCGCACGTGAATTATAACGAACAAAAGCGCGGACGTTCGCACCCTGACTAGCTAAGTTTTCGACTAAGTGGCTGCCGATAAATCCACCCGCGCCGGTAACTAAAACTGTTTTATCTTTCCACGTCATAACTCTTCTCCTTGTAACTTGCTGCGCCAGCTATTTAATAAATCTTCTAAACTTTGCGCAAAAGATATTTTCGGTTTCCAACCATTCAGCGCACTTAATTTTGTGGCGTCCCCTACTTGAATCTCAATCTCAGCGGCACGAAACTTTGTCTGATCAATCTCGACTGAAAGCGGTACTTTAGCTTTTGCCAGCAAGCCATCCAGACATTCCTGCACTGAATGCGCAGTCATCGTACAAACGTTATAAGCTTCTCCAGCTTTCCCGTATTGCATTAAAACTTCATAAGCGCGGACAACGTCCCGCACGTCTGTGTAATCGCGTTGCGGGCTGAGATTGCCCAGGCGAATGGTCTTTTCACCGCCTTTTTCTGCCTGCGCGATTTGTCGCGCTATTTCAGAACACAACAATGATGGCGCGAGATCAGGGCCAATAACATTAAAAGTACGCGCCCGAACAATTGGCAACCCATAGGTCAAATGATATTGAAGCCCGACCATTTCCTGCGAGATTTTACTAACCGCATAATGCGTCAGGGGACGCAATTCAGATTCTTCCTTAATTGGAAGTTGGATAGTCGCGCCATACACAGCGCTTGAACTCGTAATTAAAATTCTCGGATTTATTTCTAACGCTCTTACCGCATTCAGTAACCTAATTGTACCTGAGACATTTACTTCATAATTTAGCTGACCTTCGTGAACATCTCTATCTATGCATCCGGCCAGATGATAGATGTGAGTTGGACGCGCTTCGCTTAAAGCTTGCTTTAATGAAACAATATCTAATAAATTGCCAACAAAAATATTTTCTTGCTTGATAACTGAAGATTCTGTCTTACTTTTTTCTTTACGTTGCAATCCAAAAACTTCGACGCCTTGCGATAATAAGTGAGAGGCTAAGTGCCTTCCGAGGCATCCGGTAATTCCTGTAATAAATGCTTTTTGATTTTGAGTTACCATTAAAAATTAATTATTCGTAATAAGACTGAATCAGTGGCAACTCATTTTGTGCCCGCAAATAATCTTCAGTCCGTCCAATGTCAAGCCAATACCCCTGATGCAAATATCCACAGACACGTCTTTTTTCCTGCAATAACGCTTTTATCAAATCAGGAAAATCAAATCTTTGATTGCGCGGAATAAACTCCAGGGCAATTGGATTCAATACATACACGCCCATACTCACCTGATAAGGAATCGTGGGTTTTTCGATATAATCAGTTAAGTGGCATTTCTTATCTGTTTCGATTACACCAAAATCAATTTTTACTTCACGACCATAAATCCCGACGGTGACATCCGCTTTGTTTTCCTCGTGGAAATTGATCATCTTTCTGAAATCCAGATCCGTTAACAAATCTCCGTTCATTGCCAAAAAGGTACTGTCAAGTCCTTCGACAATTGCCAAGGGGCCTGCCGTACCCAACGGTTCTGATTCATGCGAATATTTAATGGGAATATCAAGCCTTTCTCCATTCCCTAAGTACGCCATGATCAATGAAGAAAGGTATCCCACCGAAAGAGTAATTTCACCGACATCTTGTTTTTTCAAAGCGCGGATTAATAACTCAAGAATAGGCTTTTCGCCTAATGGCATCAGTGGTTTTGGAAAAATGGTGGTATAGGGAGCCAACCGGCTTCCGATTCCTCCGGCTAAAATTACTGCTTTCATTTTCCACCTCAATTTTTTGGGCTGACTTATTCTTCACGCAGAATTCTGCTCAGACTTAAGGGTTCCCTTGCAATGTAAAGGCATCAAACCAAACGGTTCCAAAGGCCGGGCAGGGCATACTTTGACAAGGCTTTCGACGAACTACGATTACGACACTGTGCCTACCGGGAGGGGAATTAAATTCCAAGCCGTAATTCTTCCAAGGTATAGTTCCTTCTTGAATCGGCACTGATGCCAACACCTGACCTTCGATGTCATCAAGCACCACAACTTCAGGAACCCCACCTGTCACTACATTGCTTGTTCGCGTGGCAAAATTCAGCCGATAACGTTTGCCTGGTTCAACCAACACCAATTGCATTGCCGTATAGACAGCAGGCGATGATTTCCCTTCCCATCGAATCTGCAAACTGGTGGCATTGGCAAACGGCTCGCGTGAATCCACAGAGATCAAGACTGTTGGTTTTTCAGGATTGAGACGCCAGCCAAAATTAATTTCGGTAAAGCTAAGCTCCTCTTCAAAACCACCATTTGAGATGACTCCAATTCCATTATGAAGCGAGGCGCTATCGCCTGAACGATCTGCTGCCCAGACTTGCCAGCCTTCGTAATACCGCTTAGCTTTCATTAGTTCCGTGAGTAAATTTTTATGTTCACTACGCGCTTGCTCAGAGCGATCTGCTGTTGCATGGAATAACCGCATGGCATCATCGAAAGCCCCACGTCTGGCAAACACGACAGCTAAGGCGAGGTGCGCTAAAGGTGTTTCCGGTTTCAGATTTTCTTCTATGGTTTGGACATTCTTATTAAATGCGCCCCACGCCAAATCCACTGCATTCGGCATCAAGGTCGAATCGCTATTAACAGCTTGTCGAAACTCGGAAAAAGCCTCTTCCCGAAGTCCTTTGCGAAGTAATAAATTACCAAGTTGCCAGTGTGTTTGCGCGTAGTGAGGAGCAGCTTTAATTGCCCGCCTGACTGCTGTAATGGCCTCGTCGGATTTCCCCGCTAAATCGTAGCTGGCTCCCAATTCCATCCACAGATTAAAATTGCGAGGTTGTAACGCGGTCGCTCGCTCCAATTCCGGTAGCGCGGCGGAAATTTGACCGGCATTTTGCAATGTGCGAGCCAGGCTATAATGCCCTTCCGGATCATATGGGCTTAATTTCACGGCTACATTTGCAGCAGGTAGCACGCTTGACGTCATGCCATACAAGCCAAGTAAACGCGAAATTCCGATTCGCCCGGAAAACCAGATTCCCACCAAACAGGCGATTAATCCGATTAGTGCCAAGACGTATTGCGTGATCCGACCCGATGAAAAAAATTGTGTCTCGGGTTTGTCAGTAGACATCATTTCTATTGATCACAGGCTAGAAAGCCAATAAAAAAGCCGCCTTCCATTGAAGACAGCTTAATTAAAGACTCTTAGCGATGACGAATTCAGCTAAATAAATTCGGATGAGATTGGTGCCCTCTGTGATGAGCAACGATCAAATAATGATAGTTGCCCCTAAGCTAAGACTCCAATTATTTTTGACAAGGGACGCTGGGGCTTGGATTACAGCAGCAACAGCAGCAACAGCAGCCATTGCTATTACCATTGACTCCTGCTACCGCGGTCGGTTGATTTAAGGAACTGTAGCCTGTCACCAAGCCTGTTGAGCTAAGTATCATTGAACCAAATTCGGCTAAGCCCACACTGCCGCCGCCAAGCGTCACCGAACCTGATGCCACACTTGCGACCTTGACACTTTGAGCGCCAGCGCCAGTAGTATCACTGCAAGCGCTTAATGGCTCAGGTTTCATGATGTTATTTTTCTTTGTAATTCCGCCCGGCATCGTTAAGACGCCTTGAACTCCGTTACTTGCAGAGAGTACAGCGCAGCCTGTGCTTACATCTGTCAGAATACTGTTGCGGTCATAGCTCAGCAATAAATTGGTATTTGGTGAAATATCAATTTGACCCAGCCTTCCCATTTGCACTGTCACGCCGATCCCGGCAACTGTCTGAATATGAGCGCCTGGAAAAACAGTGTCTCCAGTGCGGGCTTTGACACCATTAATGGTCACTGGTCCATCTGCGACCAGCCGCCCAAGTGGTGCTTCGGCGAGGGCTGGAAGTGCCGCCGCTTCTTCTTTTACTTTTGATGAGTTTGGTTTTCCAATTACGAAAACCTGGGCAATGGAAATGACCATTATCCAAGCCAGTACTTTTATCGTCATTGAGCTTTTTGTCATAAATACCCCCTAATCATAAGACTGTCAGACAGCCTGATGCGGCCTGACTTTAAGTTACACATTTCAAGTCAACACATGTCGCGAGCTAACTTAATAACGTAATGCTAAAGACTCTTCAAACTTTTTCCCTTAACCGAAAGGGTAGTTTTCTATCCATTTGTCCTAATCTTTGACTACTCACTACTATCACAATTAGCGCCGTACAGATCAGGGCATTAATTGTGATGTGCAACCCAAAATCAAGGATGCTATGAACAGCCACTGCTACGATTCCAGCCAAAGCTCCGACACACAAGGCTCGTTGCCTGGAGCTATTTTTCGCCATTAATGACTGGCTGGCGCGACGGATAAAGATTATCAGAAACCATAACCAGAGAGCTGCGCCAATGACACCTCCGCTGGCTAATATTTCTATGTATTCGTTATGCGCTTCTTGTGGGATTAATTTTCCAGAAGCGACGTGATACTGCGTGATAGCCATGGCATAACCCCCAAAACCAGTACCAAGCAAAGGGTTTTCCAGGATCATTTGCCATGTCGCATTCCACATATCAACCCGTCGTGTTCCTTCACGTGAAGCCTCTCCGACAGTGCTGATTTCACCTGAAACCGCTTCCAGTTTATTGATCAAAGGATCACCACCTATCCAGGAAATCCCAACCAGCAAAACTGCGGCCAAAAGTCCGCAAATGATTGGCCGGAACCATCGCGATTGAGTGATCCGAGCCAATGACATGTTTCGGGCCGGGATCGCGTCAGAAGATCTATGATGATTAGCAAACAAAATTACAAAGAGTAATTGCGCGCACAATCCGAGCAATCCGCCGCGTGAATTTGCCAACACCAGCGCTAATAAAAGTGGCAGTGCCAGTCCGACAAATAATAACCATTTCTTTTCACGGTCGCGGCTGCGCGAAAGCAGCAGGCTCAGTGGCAAACCGAATGATAATTCCATCAAATACGCAAAGTGATTGCTATTGATAAATTGCCCATAGCCCAATCCTAGCGGCAAATACGGCAAGAGAAATCCATCCGTCTCACGCTGCGCAGTTTGCCGCAGCATCCCAAAGACAGCACTGCCGAGTGCGACAAACATGATTGTCAGAATTAATGCCCGTAAGCGTTTTTGACTGGTGAGATGTGATAAGAGCAAAGCGCCAGCCAAAATGAGCATTGTGACCTTCAGCGCAA
>JAYTCQ010000390.1:0-45931 GCA_043736395.1 Blastocatellia bacterium
GCACATCTGCCGCTTGTCCGAGCGACATTCCCCACACGACGTACCCGGTCATAAAATGATCGCTGTCGCCTTCTTTCCACCAACCCCAGCCGCCGTCTGAATGCTGCATATCGTAAAGTCGCGCCAAGCCTTTTTCGACCAGCTCATCCACCTGATGCAAGCTGCGTGCGCCTTTGGGTTGCGTCTGATTGACGAATTGTTGTTCGATGCCGCCGAAGACTTTGCTCATTGCAACTTCGGGATCAAGCTTTAAATCTTTCAGCGTTTTTGCGGTGATCGCCGCAGGCAAAAATCGGCTCATCGTTTGTTCTACACAACCGTAGGGGTAATCAATTAAATAGGGCAACGCATCCAGCATCGTGACCGCCAGACTGGGCGAAATTTGCACGTTGAGTTGGGTAGTTCCCGCTTTGCGTTCTTTCGGAATGTCGAGCTTGATCGTGACTTCATCGCCGCGCAGCTTGCCGGATTTGGCGAGGAATTTTTCGATGCCGTGTTCGTGGACGACAAAAGTTTTTTCCATCGCATCGGCGAATTTTTCGCTGCGTGCGGTGACCTTTAATTTTGCGTTGCCTGCGTTAAGAACTGACACGAACCAATCAACGCGCTTCTCGCTATTCGCGGCAATTTCTACTGGAGCTTGTTCGCCTTTGACAGGCTTGCCGTCAATCGCCAAACCGCTCACCACAACACCGTCAGCATTGATCGAAGGCATAACCTTCATTGCCTGATCCGTATTGTTGTTGATGACAGCCGAAACCGTGACCTGATCGCCGACCACAAAAAAACGTGGAGCCTGCAATCGCACCAGCAACGGCATTTTCGTCCGCGTAGTGCATTCGCCAATCCCAAATTGATTTTGCTCTGTCGCCGCGCGCGCCGTAGCCTTCCAGCTTGTCGTCGAATCAGGATATTTCACTTTCACGGTAGCCTTGCCGTTTTTATCCGTGACGACATCCGGCTGCCAGAAAACAGTCGAGCGAAAATCATTGCGGACGACAACATTTGGTTCACGAGCGGGCGTTGCATTGCCAAAAGATAGGGAGTCTTTTTTGACTATGCGAGCCTCTAGTTTTGATAGTTCATCGAATCGGCGCCCATTGATTGGTAGAGAAGATATTTTATTATCAGAGATAATTTGTACGGATTCTGTCATTTGCGATAAGCCACCAATAGCGCTCATCGGTGCCGCCGAAGGCATCGCCGCTCGATCAAATGATGCGTATTGCTCTATTTCATAACGCTCATCTCCACGAACTTCCTGATCTCGATCTTTCGTTTTACTGATTCGATCATCCAGCAATTGTTTGTCGCTTCCCTCAACCAATTTTAAATACTGCTTTTGATTAAATGAACTTTGTGTTTGCACGTGTTGCGCACGCTTATTGCCATAATAGAATTTGCGCGGATCACCTGCTAAATCCTGCTGAATGTAATACACGGATTCGTCTACTAAACCGAGCGAAACCTCCGCCGCGACGGGTTTGCCATCTCGATCTTTCGTCGTCACGGTCAGCGTACCGTCTTCGCGCGGTTGATATTGTGATTGATCGGCAGAGACTTCGACATTGAGGAAGTGACGGTCTGGCGGGACGATGATTTGTTTTTGGTCGGTGAAAAGCTGTCGGTCGTTGACCATCGCAGCACTGAGAAAAATATTCGGTTCGTGTTTTTCTTCGATGGGAACTTCCAACAATTTTACGGTGCCGTCCAAATGCACAAGCTGGTAGCTCATCACATTTTCACCTTCAACAGAAAACAAAACCCAGCGATTGCTGACGGGCGCAGAAATCATCACGGGAGCTTTTTGTCCGGCGCGGAAGGTGTCTTTGTCAACGATAATTTCAAGTCCGCCGCGACGATAGCCAAGCTCGGTTGTTGCGTTCGTTGTGACCCATACCGCTGTCTCGCCACGAATGATGGACGTGCCTTTATCCGCGCTACTCCAAGCGATGCGATAATAGCCTTCACGTGTCGGAGTGAAACTGAATTCGACTTCGCCTTTGTCATTGGTTTTCACCGTTTGCGTAACAATATCGTCGTGTTGATAACCACGAAATTTCAATTTCCAATTCGCCGGAGGAAATGCCTGACGCATCGTCGCAGCCTGATTGTTTAGGCGTCTCAGCTCATCGCCTTTGACTTCACGACCACTTGCATCAAGCCAAATTTCATACCAGAAATCACGCGTGACTTTGATCGTGCCGTCGGTTTGCACAGGCTGATTATTTGCATCCAAAGCTT
Source organism: Blastocatellia bacterium (assembly GCA_043736395.1). Classification (GTDB taxonomy): domain Bacteria; phylum Acidobacteriota; class Blastocatellia; order RBC074; family RBC074; genus JAFDVL01. Next base: position 2,245 of record JAYTCQ010000390.1, read on the forward strand.
TGATTTCTGACGTGACTTTGTCCTGTGGGCGATAAATGTTGTGCTTGGCTTGCGGGTAGACGTAATAGCGTTGGCGCGTCACTCGTACATTGCCTGTGGCGGTAATTTCGCGGCGCGAAGAATCAGTCACGCGAGCTTCGATGGAGTATTCAAAATCCTGCCCCGCATCGCGCGGTGTCTCAAAACTAAACGTCGCTTTGCCATTCGCGTCTGTCTTGATTTTTTCGCGTTTGATGATTTGCCCGTTGCGTCCGCCGTAATAATTTTGACGCTGATCTTCGTAATACCAATCGTAATCGCGCGGCGCACGATAGTAGTGATAGAACGGATTTTGATGCACGACTAATTCAATATCGGCGTTGTTGACTGCGCCGCCGAAGTAGTAATCAGCCTGCACTTGGACTTCGACTTTTTCGCCGAGCTTGAAGGCTTTTTTCTGCCCATTTTCTTCGGGGGTTGAGACGGCGACTTTGAATTCTGGGAGCTTATATTCTTCGATGCGGAAGAGTTGCGCGGAGCCAATATTATTGTTGCGACCTGAATCCCAAAACTGAATTTGATATTGACCGAGCGGCATCGCTTCGGTGATTTCAAGTAAGCCCCACGCGCTGCCAAATGCGTTGAGATTAGCTTTTCCTTCTTTGACCTTCGTACCTTTCGGATCGTGGATTTCAAATTCAATTGTTTGGTTCGCAGGTGTTGAGTACGCGTCGTTCAAATATTTGCGAGCAACAAATTTCCAATTCACCGTTTCTTTTGGACGATAGGCAGGGCGATCTGTGTACGCGTATATCTTCCAGCGCTCTTCATTGCGATTGTAACTATTGTTGTAACCATTACTGATGGCTTGGCGATTGTTGAGCGAGGCTGTGACGAAAAGCTGCGAAGAATTATTTGGCGCTTTCAGATCAACACGCGCGATGCCGTCTTCATTAGTTATTTTCGTCGCTTCATACCAAACGGTTTGATTGTTTTCGTAGCCTTGTTCCCAAACTTTTACTGTTGCATTGGCAACAGGCGAGCCGTCAATTGCATTGCAAAAATAAACTAATGCTTGTTTGCCCGCAGATTTCAAAACAATGCTGGTGTCTGTCACGAGCAATAAATCCCTGGCTTTTTCATTGCCTGAAGTGGCTTCGATAATATAAGCGCCAACGGGCAATTTGCTGTCTACGCGGATGGTTTCATTGCCTGGTTTATAATCACCTTTGTCGCCGGTTTGTTTGGTCCACGATTTTGTTTTCTCAGTCAGCGCAATATTTTGCAGCCAGTTGTCGCGGTCTTTACCGTTGAAATTTATATCGCGGGTGAGATCAATTTTGTAGAGTGCAAAATTGACCTGCTTCACGTTGCGCCAATTCGCGTAAAACTGAATTTCGGAATCAGGCAAAAATACATTTGAAGTATTCACGCTGATGGACGGTTTTGTGATGCTTTCGATATAGTGTGTTGCTTGATCGAAATAACGCGTTTCACCTTTTGCAAATTCATTGGTCAGGCGACGAAATAATTCCAGTGCTTTGATGTAATTCTGTTCGGCTTGCCAACCGCCATTGGGATTAATTTTGATATGTCCCTGGCTCTGCATCCATTCGGCATAATGATACAACGCGTCGTCGTACCAATCGCTGGTTTTGCCTGATTTGAGGGCCGCTTCAAATTCTTCGGGGACGCGTTGCATTTGTTCCGCATCGCCGTATTGCTGGCGAATCGTCATCGCCATTAAATAATGCGCGTGGGCTTTGTCATTATCGTTGTTCGCAATTTTCAGAACGTTGCTGAGAATTTCGAGCGAAATAGAATTTCCGTATGCGCCGTAGTAATACCATTGCTGCGCCGTCGGAGGAGCCTCCATCGTCCAGACAATTTTGATGTATCGCTGCCGCGCCGTTTCGATGTCTTTCGTTCCTGCCCAATAATCCAAAGCCTGTTGATAATGCGGCCAGGCTTGCGAATAATTATTTTGGTTTTGTCGCGCCCAGAAAAAATCGCCAAGTGATTCGTGCGCTTCCGCCCAAATTTGATCGTGCTCTTTGGTCTCGCCTATACCTTCTTTGACGAGCGTTTCAAGCTGTTGCTGCGCCTGTTGGAATTTCGTGTCGTCATTGGTATGCGTCGCCGCTTGTCCACGCCAGAGTGTGTCCGCCAATCGAAAATCTACCCAACGAATTTCTGCAATGGGAATTTTGCTGCGGTCAATTTTCAAGTAGGTTTCGTGCGCGAGACTAAACGATTTTTCGAGGTATTGCTTTTCGGCTTCGGCTTTGAGTTTTTCGTATTCCGGGGCTTGTCTGAACGAAGTGAAAATGCCGGCAAAAAGAGCGGAAGTGAAAATTAAGGTTCGAAAAACAATGGCGAGATTATTCATAATTTTTTCCTGTCTCAAAACGAAGTGTACTAAATATTATTACGTTCAGCGGTCAAAATAGTTACGCATCCAATTCTTTGAACGGAACATTCATATCAACTTGCAAAAATATTTTTTCCTGACATTCCAGTTTTTGTCACTGCATTGCGCTTATCTAAGTGAGAGCAGCTATGAAGACCCCGTGTCCCATTGGTCAGACTCGCATCAACTGCGAAGTCAGCCGGCAGCGAAAATCCGATGGGCCATAGCTAAAGGTGCGCGGTCATTGTGTGGGGTGACGGACAACGAGTACTACCGGAACCAGAATTCGTTGGACGTTTGAAAAAGCACGATGATCGCGCTCCGGCTCTCTTTAAAATGCAGAAGCCCGCACGCAGTAAGGGCATCTTGACTCTACAGACTTTATAGACTCTATGGATTCAATAGACTGAAGGCGCCCTTACTGCGTGCGGGCTTCTGCAATTACCAATCCCACAAAAAATAGCAATAATAATACGACCTCAGAATCTCCGAAGTTATAATTAAAAAAAGAGCTCAAGGTAAATCCGATTATTGCAGCCATCGTCCCTAACGCTACTCCGCTTTTGCTTGCTTTGTAATTGCGCCAACACATCAACATCATCCCAACCATCAGCCATCCCAAGCACATCAGCGCAGGCAAGCCGCGATCCATCGCAATTTGAATCGGCGTCGAATGTGTATGCGTTATGTAATCGCCGGAGAAGCCCCATTCGTTCCAATGTTTTTTATGGGCGTCCATTCCAACGCCGAAAAACGGATGCTGCGGAATCAGGCGAAGCCCCGCCTTCATATATCCAATGCGGCGCGAACTACTGTCGTCGGCAAAATTAATTGAGCTTAGATTGCGCGTTGAAACGACGGCATAAGCAGCAACGACGGCAGTGAGGATGACAGCGGCGATGGTTATTATTGCAATACGGCGCGAAGCAGTGAGAAAAACTGTGATGACGACGGCGACTAAAAAAGAAACGATGACAGCGCGAGAAGCGGTGAGAATTAATGAAAGGGAAAAAAGAGAAAAGAGAAAAAAGAGGAAAGTGCGGCGGGGAGAAGGGGCGATGAGGAATCCAAGCAGAAGCAATCCGACAATTTGCAATTGTTCGGCGTAGGTTAAGAAATGGCGCGAAAATCCTGAGGCGCGAAAACGCCGTGAAGCCCCGTCAACATTGACTCCAAGTGAATTTGCGCGTGATTTGATTTCATCTGTAACTTGCAACGAAACAGGTAACGGATCGCCGTCGTGCAACGCTTCAATTTCCAGTGTTAAATTGGCTGAAGCATTTTTGATAAGTTGATTTGCCGCTTCTATTGACCTGATTCGTGTCCGCCCAATCATCCAGATTACATCGCCGGTTTGCAGGTTACTCGCACGCAAAGGGCTGTCTTCATTGATTGAAGTGACGATCATTCCGCGTCCGAAGATTTTTTCTCCAATGCTGAAAATGACTCCGGCTGAAGTTGAAATAAAAATCAGAACGAGTAAAAAATGTACGGCCCGCTTTGAAATATTGGTAGCGACTAAATAAATCACAGCGAAGACAACGAGTGATCGCAGCTTGGAAATACTGGTGGCTGGCTCCACGGAAAGCAGCGAGGAAAGTACAGAAAAACCAATAAACCCCAACAAAGATTTATCTATCGGGGTTCGCGTGAAATGAAATTTTCGCGCTGAAACATCTCGGACGATCCAACTGACTGCACACAAACTGAGGCTGATATAACTGGCGGCGATGGAATGCGGGAGGCTCAGCGCAAACAACATCATCCCGAAAACAAGTGCGTGATTCGCCCAACGCGTCACAGCATTTTCGGCTTGCACTGAAATTAGTTCATCAAGAAAAATACCAATCTTCATAAGTCTTCGCATCATCTGCAAAGACTAGGGAAATGTCCAGAGGATAGAATAAGAAAGGGAGCAGGGATGAGGGACAAGAGCTATTCCCCCTTTTCTCTCGTCCCTGCTCCCTTATCCCTTATTTATTACAAACCGGGCAAGCCCCATCGCACGCCAGGGCCGTTGGATAGTTGCCCGCGGCGCCGGAAAATAATCCGGTTCCGCTGCCGTTTAATGCTCCAACGCGCGTCAACACAATGTCGTTGAAGACTAAGGTTGAAGCTCCCGCACCATTGGCGCGAGCTATCTCGACACCTAAATGCAGGCATTTCATCGTCGGTGCATTCTGATCCATGGAAAGCGCAATCGTAATCTGATCAGTTCGCCTGCCACTCGTTCCAGCATTTGCTGTGTACGGAATTGAAGCGCCAACACTCTGCGCGATGTGACCGTTCGCAAACAAAGTTGAAGTCGGCTCCAACTGCGTTAACGTTACGCCGGTGCCACTGGCATTCACGGTGAATGTCGCCAGATTAAAGGCTCCGGTTCCCGCCTGATCCGATTGCATGAACAGGCGAATTTTATCGCCTGCCGTAGCTCCGGTTCCGGCCAGCATGAAGTTCAAATCCCAGAAGCTGTCACGACACGAAACAGCTACCGCAGAACTTCCAGGAGTTGAAATTCGAATTCCTTGCGCACTGCCACCGGCATCTGCAATCCTCGGCAACGTTACATTCCAACCGAAATTGGTAAAATTCGTCGAGAAGAACGAAGCATCGTTGCCATCGCTCAGCAAGGTGAATTTCAACCAGTCTTTCAGCTCGTAGACATCATTATTGGAACCAACCGTCACCGAAGGAACCGCTGCCGTCGCACAGCACGAAGGACAAGCACCATCGCATTCAGGCGTAGTCGGATAGGTTCCGGTTTGTCCTGAAAAAATTCCCGTACCCGTCTCGCTGGTCGTGGGGAGACGGACAACTACGATGTCATTAATAACAACCGTCGAAGTACCGCTGCCACTGCCGCGTTGAACTTCAATTCCTAAAAATTGACAGCCCATCGTCGGCGCAGTTTTGTTCATCGAAAGTGCAATCGTAATCTGCGCCGTGTGTTTGCCCGCAGCTCCGGCATTTATTGAATACGGCAGGATTGCTCCGACATTTTGCGAAACGTGACCATTGGCGAACAAGGTTGCCGTCGGTTCAAGCTGCGTCAAAGTTACGCCGTTGCTATCCGCATTGACGGTAAATGTAGCCAGGCTGAAGGCGCCTTTGCCAGCATCGTCCTGTTGCATGACCAAGCGAATTTTATCGCCCGCCGTAGCTCCGAGACCTGCCAGCATAAAATTTAAATCCCAGAAATGATCACGGCAAGACAACGCGGTCGCACTGCTGCCCGATCCTGAAACCTGTAATCCGAGCGCAGCTTGTCCGGCAGCCGCTATTGCCTGCGGGACTTCATTGAAGCCAAAATTAATATAATTCGTCGGAAAAAATGAAACATCTCCTGATGAATTCACCAGCGTGAAAGTCGTTGGCGTTTTCAAAAGGAAGGCATCACCCGAAGCGCCAATCGTCACCGTTGGAGCAATACCGCGAACGCACCCGGTGCATACCGGGCAGGCACGGTCACACGCAGTTGCGGTCGGATAGGTTCCCGCTGCGCGGGTAAACAATCCTGTCCCGCTGCCGTTCAATGGCCCTTCGCGCGTCAGCACAATACTGTTCGGAACAATCGCACTGGAGCCTGTTCCGCCGCTGCGCACAATTTCAATTCCCAGATGCAGGCACTTCATCGTAGGAGAGTTTTTATCCATCGAAAGCGCAATCGTAACTTGTTCTGTCCGCTTGCCACTCTTGCCTCCATCTTGCGAGTACGCCAACGTCGAACCCACCGGCAAACCGATATGACCATTGCCATACAAAGTCGCCGTCGGCTCAAGCTGCGTCAGACGCGCACCCGAACCATCCGCTGTGACCACAAATGTAGCCAGATTGAAAGCTCCACTTCCGGCTTGATCCGCCTGCATAAATAAACGAATGGTGTCGCCGCCATTGGCGCCCATCCCTGCCAGCATAAAATTTATATCCCAGAAAGAATCACGGCATGAAACGGCTGTGGCTTTGGCACCGGGAGTTGAAATCGTGAGGCCTTTCGCGACGATTCCGGAATTGGAAAGAGGAACCAAAACAGGGTCTGTCCCGAAGCTGTCATATCCGGCGGCAAAAAAAGAAGCATCACCGCCTGCATTGAGCAGAGATAATTTTGCTTGCTGACCACTGAGAAAATAAACATCATTGCCCGATCCTACCGTGACGGAAGGCATTTCTGCTGTCGGACAATTGGATTGAGCTTGCGCTACCATTTGATCGGGCACACGCAAGCTGAGATTTGTGAGAAGACAGGCGACAAAAAGCACTGTCAAAAGGGTAACTCTGACTTTCATCTAAAACCTCCGGTCTGGTTAAAGAGCGCAGAAAGTACACGTAGGCGAGGGTAGTGGGCTGTCGGCTCCACGGGGCTTTTTTTGTTTATGACAAGGCATCGGCCTCATCACGTTTCATTGATTATAGGTAGTATTTTTTTTGCCAAGTCATACAGATTAACTGCACGGCACAGCGAAATTTGGGCACATTTGATGAATGAGGAAACAGGTATGGCTCTTTTTACAACTTTCGGCTTTTCAATGTTTCCAAGGCGTTTCTTCAAGACCTCAAGAGGACACGGGAAGTTCGAGGTAATGAGGATAAGAAATACTTAATGATGAAAGTTAAGAGGTTCCAATGAGACCATTAAGAGGATGACCGTTGTGGAACCAAGTCAATATTTATATTCAACGGGGGAAATTGAATGGCACAAATCTATGAGGCCCGTAGCCTATTACTTACCTGCTTGGCTTGTCAAATACAAATCTAGTCTGAGACAGGATTTTGAGGATTTTATTCAAAAAGAAATTCTCCACTCTCAGGTGGCAGATGCAAGATATGACCGATTAATCTGCATAAGTCGTTGCTTATCCAAGTACCATTTCATTTAAAAATCGTTTATCAAGTTCATAATTCGTCTTATTTGGCGAATTACAAGAAAAATACCGGTTAATTCGCCAAATAAGACGAGTTACAGATAGGTAATTTGTAAATTTTTAACCTGAATCGCGCATTCAAGGGAGAGTGGTACTCCACTTTATCCGCTAAGAATTCAATGCTGGTTTTTTGAAAAATCCTAACAATTTCCCATTTGAACAAGCGCAGCAAAAATTATTGTATCAACTGGTTTTTGCGGCGACCACAGCCTGATGAGCAAAAGGCAACAGCTTGCACGAAGTAGGAACAACTCTGTGCAAGCTACAACGCTTTATTCGTCTGAGTTAATATTTAGTTTTGAAGGGAAATGGGGCGAGTAGTGGGTCTCGAACCCACGACCTCTAAAGCCACAATCTAGCGCTCTAACCAACTGAGCTATACCCGCCACAAGAGGGTTGATTTCAAAGAAGCGTTATTTTATCCACCAACGATAGTAAGGTCAAGTCGAAGAAAGAAATTTTTCAACTTTCATGGATGGATTGCAGGTTCCTAAAATGTCTTGATCTGTTCACGCGCCGCTTCGGTTTCGTCATAACGAATTGGTTGCGCTCCACCATCTTTCACAAATTTCACGATGCGCGGATCAACATACGCGAGCCGTTCCCAATTCAGATTGTGCGCGACGGAAGTCCCCGGATAACCGGGATGTCCAAGATTTTGAATTTCGGCGTCGTTGTATGCCAAATGTCCGACGATTAAATATTCTCCCTCATCGGCGGATTTTAAAGCATTCATCACATCCACTACATAATCGCCGGGATGCTTGCGAGAGATGGGGCTGCTGCGCGGCAAGGACAATCCTTTGCCGATTTTTCGTGTATCAATTAATTTATTTTTCCGACACCATTCTCCGAATTTATCAGGGAGTTCCGGCACAACTTGCACTGTCATCATGTGCAAGTCAGCGTAGCGAATATCAAAGCCGAGCTGGCGCAATTTGTCGAGCTGCGCCTGCAATTCGATCAACGCTTCATCCGCTTTGGCTGAAGCTTTCACTTCGTTGTTGGTTTGGAATAAATAACCTTTGCTGTCCAATAAAGACGGGACTTTTTCACGCGGCGCAACCGGCCCCCACTTCACGTTATCCCACTCCGAAGTCAGATCAGAATGCAGCCCGAAACATAGCCCTTTGGTTTTCGCGAGCATCTTCGCGGCTTCTTCGACATACGGCGAAGTCGCCAGCACTGAACAATTTTTGAGAATACCTTTTTCGTAACATTCTTTGACCGCACGATTCAAGCTGCGCGCGCAGCCTAAATCATCTCCGCGCGTAATCAGGCGTACGCGTGAAACCGGTGGTTTCTCAACGTTGCTGAAAACCATTCCGGCAAAACTCGTTTGCAAAAAATCTCGACGATTCATGGGGTAAGTCCTTTGAGTCTGTTAAGTCTGTAGAGTCGCGGGTTCATTATTGCCGAAAACATAAACTTTATCCAAAACCCCAGCCAATTTTATTCGTACTTCAATGAAACCAGCGGATCAGTTTTTGTAGAGCGACGTGCCGGGATCAAGCATGCCAGCAAAGCAATGCTGAACAGGGTCACGGCGACCGCCACAAATGTGAATGGATCGTACACACTCACTTCGTGCAACAAACTTCCAATCATTCTTGTCATTGCCAACGCCAAGCCCAACCCAATGCATAATCCAATCACAACCAGCTTCATCCCCTGCCGCAAAATCATTTTCAAAATATCTGCGGTTCCGGCTCCAAGCGCCATTCTGATGCCGATTTCATTGGTGCGTTGCGTTACGGAGTAACTGATCACACCGTATAATCCAATCGCTGTCAGCGTCAAAGCCAGTGCCGCAAACAACGATAATAAAAATGTATTGAAGCGCGGAACAGCGACCGAATCGGAGCGATATTGATCGAGAGTTTTAATATCTGTCACCGGAAGTTCAGGATCAAGTTCACGGACTTTGGCAGTAATCGCAGACGTCAACGATTCAGGATTTGCCATCGTAGTCCGCACCAGCAACGTCATATCCTGCGTGCCGAATTGAGCGACGGGAACATACATTTCCGCACGCGCTTCGTCATCCAAGCCGCGATGCTTGACGTTACCGAAAATGCCGATAATTACTTTTTCAGCATCACCACCCCAACCCAATTTCAATTTTTTGCCGAGTGGGTTTTCACCATTGAAATACTGTTTGGCGAAAGCTTCGTTGATAATCACGACAGGCGGAGCATCGCCTTTATCGAAGGCGGAAAAATCGCGTCCATCGCGTTTGGGGATACCAATCGTTTCAAAATAATCAAGACCGATAAACCGCAGGCGAGCTTCCTTGTATTCCCCCTTGGGCATTGGGCGTCCCACGATTTCAATGCCAGTGCCGTTGTCGTTCGAAGTGAGTGGCACTGATTGTGCAATGCTGACCTGTTTCACGCCTGGCAAAGTTTTCAACCGCTCAATTAATGAAAAATAAAAATTGTAGGATTTGTCTTCGCCCTGATAACGTTCGCTTGGGAGGACAACTTTCGCGGTCAGGACATTGCGAAAATCAAATCCGACTTCTTCCTGCTGTAATCGCCAGAAACTTTTCATCAGCAACCCCGCCCCGACCAATAAAACCAAGGCGATGGCGATCTCTCCGACAATTAACGCGTGACGCAAATTGCTGCGTCCGGCGGTGGAACTGCGACCGCCATCCTTCATCGCTTCCGATAAATCTGAACGCGAAGCCGTCAACGCCGGAGCCAATCCGCACAAAATTCCTGTCAACATCGAAGTCGCCAGCGCAAATAATAAGACGCGCCAATCAGGAGTTAGTCCGGTGATCCGAGGAAGATTTTCCGGCAAAAATGCCAGCAATAAATCAATTCCCCACAGCGATAAAATGACACCCAGGACGCCACCGCCCAACCCAAGCATCAGGCTTTCCGTCATCAGTTGTCGCACGATCTGCCAACGGCTGGCTCCGAGGACAGAGCGAATCGCAATTTCCCGGTGACGGACGGTCGCGCGCGCCAGCAACAGGTTCGCGACATTGGCGCAGGCGATGAGCATCACTGCTCCGACAATTCCCAACAAAAGGTATAAAAACGGACGTGCGCGACCAACCAGTAATTCACGAAGCTGAGTTATTTGAACGTTTCGCTTCGCATTACTTTCAGGGTATTTTTCCGCCATCCCCAGCGCGATACTTTTCATTTCAGCCTGCGCCTGTTCCAGCGAAACGTCCGACTTGAGCCTTGCCAGTGCCGCCGCATAAGCGCGATAACCGCGACTGCCATTCATCGTCCCCGGCTTTTTAGCATCTCCACCACTCACAACGGTGGCCCAAAATTCAACCGGCTCTTTTTGCAAAGGGAAAATTCCGGCAGGCATCACGCCAATAATCAAAACTTCCTCATTATCCGTTTTCACTTTGCGACCAACAATTTTGCGGTCTCCTTCAAATCTTTTTTGCCAGCAATCATAACTCAGCATGACGGCAGATAAACCTTCGCTGTTACCGGCCAAGTCTTCTTCGGGTTTGAAGCAACGCCCTAGCAGTGGATTGATACCCAGAACTTTGCAAATATCCGATGAAGTAAACGCAACGCCTACGCGGACGGGTTCGCCTTCTCCGGTCAATGTCGCTTCGCCCAGGTTGACTACCGCCATACTTTCAAAAGATTGGTTATGCGCCTGCCAATCCAGAAAATTGAGATAGGAAACACCACCGTCCGAATCATCCTTTGTTACTTCAATTTTGTTTTCCTGAAGCACCACCAAACGCTCTTCATTTGGAAATGATAGTGGACGAAAAAGCGCCGCATTGATGACACTAAAAATTGCAGTATTCGCGCCAATACCTAATGCCAGCGTCGCAATTGCAATGGCTGCGAATGATGGTTTTTTCATCAGCATCCGAAAAGCAAAACGTATGTCCTGAATAAATGTATTCATAGTTTTTATTCCACCGCGACTACAATCAGCGTCGCGTCATCATTGAATTTTCCAGCACTGAATTCATTGATGGTTTGCATAATTTTATCCTGCAAATCCGCCGCGCTCAGATATGCATTTGCTTTGATGAATTGGACTAAACGTTCATCGCCAAAATCTTCCTCAGCAGGATTTTCAATTTCAGTCACTCCATCAGTGAATAGCACCATGCGGTCACCGGGAAATAACTGAATTTCAGCGGAAGCAAAAGTGCTCTGCTCAAAAATTCCAAGCATCACACCACCGTCAAACAGGCGATGAATCGAGCCGTCCGCACGAACCACAATCGGTGGATTATGTCCGGCGTTGGCGTAGCGAAAAATTCCGGTCTTGACATCCAGTAATCCATAAAAAAATGTGATGAATTTTCCGGACGTGATATTTGTAAAAATGACACGATTGATTTGTGTACAGACCTGATCGGGTGCAGCCGTGACACTGGCGAATGCTTTCAAAACAGCTTGTAAATTCGCTACTAATAAAGCGGCGGGCATTCCTTTTCCGGTCACATCTGCAATACACAATCCCGCCGTTTGCTCATCAAAATTGATGACATCGTAATAATCGCCACTGACAGCCGAAGCTGGTTGCCAAATTCCCGTGATTTCAAAACCTGAAAATTGGGGAATCGTTTGTGGCAACAAATGTTCTTGAATTTTTCGCGCTTCAGTGGCTTCGTGAATTCGCGCTTTTTCAGTGGCTTCCCTGCTTCTGAATGCTTCCGCCAACTTATGACCATTCGTCATTTGCGTTTTCAAAACTTCCAGCAAACGATCATTTTCCCAGGGCTTTTGCACAAAATCACCGACTCCTCCGCGCATCGCTTTGACGGCTAAATCAACCGTACTCCACGCCGTCATCACGACCACCGGCAGCAGTGGATTGATCTCCCGAATGCGGCGAATTAATTCCAATCCTTCCTTGCCCGAAGTCGTATCGCGCGCATAATTCAAATCCATCAACACCAGATCAAACTCACTGGTCGTAATCGCTTCGATGACGGCTGCCGGAGAAGTCACGGCTTCAGATTGAAAGCCTTCGACTTTGAGCAAGAGCCGCAGCGCATCAAGCACTTCCACCTGATCATCGGCGATTAAAAATTTTGGTATCGTATTTGTCATGTTGCGATTCTGATTAAGGTCGAAAATAATATTTCGTACTTTCGCTTTATCAAGCTGTGTGCCAAAAAAGAAATTTATGTTTTCCTTAATAAACTAGAAGTTTTTTGAGGAGATCACTTTTCCTTGTCAGAATGAAGTGTTCGTTTTTGGGAAAGGCGTGTTACGAAATCGAAGAAGTCACTAGGAACACCTTCACTGGGAACGCCCGCATCCTGCGGGCGAGCCTCACACAAGGATCATTTTTCATCGCAGTTAATCTGCTCGCCAAGGCTCGCCCGCAGGATGCGGGCGTTTCCAGTGAAAGGCGTTCCTAGTGACTGTCCGTTTTTGGGAATTACTCTTCCCATCAATGAACATCTGAAAATTTCACATTCTTTAAAATTCGCTTATTTTCCTTTATTTTTGCTATTTTTAGCTTGCGGCACGCAAATTGAATCTACCTCAATCGAGATCGCTATGGACATACCTCGAAGCAAATCAGTCGCTCGCAATAAACGTTTACGGCGGATCGGTTATGCCATCCTCGGACTCGCTCTGATTGTCGGCGCGACTTACGGATTATCAAAACTCAAGCCCGCTGCTCCCAGTATTGAGCGCGGCACGATCTGGCCAGGCGAAGTGAAGCGCGGAGAAATGCTGCGACAAGTTCGCGGCATCGGCACGCTTGTCCCTGAAGACATTCGCTGGATTCCCGCGACCACCAATGGGCGCATTGAAAAAAGGTTAGTCAAACCCGGAGCCATCGTCACCGCGAATACAATCATTATTGAAATGAGTAATCCTGAGTTAGAACGTGATGCGTTGGATGCGTTAACGCAGATGCGCGCAGCTGAAGCGGAGCTGACAAATCAGAAAGTTCAGCTTGAAAGTTCGCGCCTGAGTCAGGAAGCACAGGCGGCGAATATTCGTTCAGAATATCGACAAGCCAAACTCCAATCTGAACGTGATGACATCCTTGCCAAAGAAGGATTGACCGCAGATTTAAATGCAAAATTATCGCGCGGGCGAGCCGAAGAGTTATCCAACCGTGATGCCATCGAACAAAAACGAATGAGCATTTCCGGTGATGCCATTAAAGCGCAAGTCGCGGTGTACGAAGCAAGAGTGCAACAATTAAAGGCGCTTTCCGACTTGCGAAAAAAACAATTTGAAGCTTTGAAAGTTCGCGCTGGCGTCAACGGAGTCGTGCAGGAAGTTCCCGTCCAGGAAGGGCAGCAAGTCACGATGGGGACGAATCTCGCGCGGATTATTGATCCTTCAAAATTAAAAGCGGAAGTGCGCGTAGCTGAGACGCAGGCCAAAGATATTTCGATTGGACAACCTGCCGAAATTGATACGCGCAACGGCATCATTGAAGGTCGCGTCATCCGCATTGATCCTGCCGTCCAACAAGGTACGGTGATGGTGGAAGTGCAATTAATCGGCGACATGCCCAAAGGCGTCCGCCCTGATTTAAGCGTTGATGGAACTATTGAATTGGAACGATTGAGAGATGTTTTGTATATGCAACGCCCGGCTTTTGGTCAGGAAAAAAGTCAGATTACACTTTTCAAATTAACTCCTGATGGCAAAGAAGCGATTCGTGTTCCGGTCAAGCTGGGACGCAGTTCGGTGAGTACCATTGAAATTCTGGAAGGTCTGCAAGTCGGCGATAAAGTAATTTTATCCGATACTTCACAGTACGATAACGTAAATCGGATTCGATTGAATTAAAGGTACGATAGGCGTCCCCGCCTGTCGCAGGTATAAGGAAGTTTTGTAGAGAGTAATTAATGTACCCAGCGACAGGCGGGGACGCCTATCGTACCTTCACAAGGACAAAACATGGAAGCAACAAATAATAATTCTTTGCTCAAGCTCGAAGGTGTGACGAAAGTTTTTTATACCGACGAAGTCGAAACACACGCACTCGCCAATATTCATCTGGAAATCAAAAACGGAGAATTTGTTTCGATCGCGGGGCCTTCCGGGTGCGGAAAATCTACGCTGCTCTCGATTTTGGGATTACTGGATTCTCCCTCCGGCGGCAATTATTGGCTGAATGAGAAAGCCGTAGAAAACCTGAGCATGGCGGAACGCGCACGCATTCGTAATCGTGAAATCGGCTTTATTTTTCAGAGCTTTAATTTGATCGGAGATTTGTCCGTGTACGAAAATGTTGAGCTGCCGCTGACCTATCGCGGGATGGGGGCGACTGAACGAAAACAGCGCGTCAGTGAAGCCTTAGAGCGCGTCGGGATGGCTCCACGCGGCAAACATCTGCCTTCGCAATTATCCGGTGGACAACAACAACGCGTCGCCGTCGCCCGCGCCATTGTTGGACAACCTTTGATTTTAATGGCGGATGAACCGACCGGAAATCTTGATTCTAAAAACGGTGATGCTGTGATGGAACTGCTGCGCGAATTGCATCAAGGCGGTGCAACAATCTGTATGGTCACACACGACCAACGCTTCATCCGCTACGCCGATCGCGCGATTAATTTATTCGATGGAACGATTATTGGGGAAAGTAATGAGTAGAGAGTGATGAGATAAAAGTGATGAGTGATGAGTAAAAGACACTCGTTTCTTATCACTTGTCACTCATCACTTTCTACTCATTACTCATCACTTTTCTTTCTTATGCTACATCTAAAAAACATCGAACGCAGTTACGCCACTGGTGCCACGCAAACCTGGGTGTTGCGCCGCATCAATCTGGAAATTAAAGAAGGTGAATTCGTTTCTATTATGGGGCCTTCGGGAGCGGGTAAATCTACGCTGCTGCATATTTTGGGGATGCACGATAATCAATGGCAAGGTGAATATTTCCTCGATGAAAAGGGCGTGCATCTGCTGAAGCCGAAAGATCGTGCCGAACTCCGCAACAAAGAAATCGGCTTTGTTTTTCAGAGTTATCACTTACTCGACAGCTTAACTGTAGCCGAAAATTTAGCGATGCCGCTTTCCTATCGCAACTACAAAAAAGCAGAAACAGAAGCCGTCGTAGCCGACACATTAGACCGCTTCGGCATTGTCGGCAAAAAAGATTTATATCCAACGCAGCTCTCCGGCGGACAGCAACAATTGGTCGGCGTAGCGCGCGCGATCATTGCGAATCCACGGATGATTTTAGCCGACGAACCCACCGGAAATTTGCAATCCGCGCAGGGCAAAGAGATTATGGAAGTCTTTAAAAAATTGAATGAACAAGGCACGACAATTATTCAAGTGACGCATTCAGACGCGAACGCGGCATACGGAAATCGCGTTATCAATTTGAAAGACGGCTGGATTGTGAATGAATAAAAATACTGGGTGCGCCCGCATCCTGCGGGCTGAGGCGTACACTAGATTTGCTTTTCGTTTTAAGGAATTATTAATACCAGTTTAGTCCGCAGGATGCGGGCGTACCCAGTCTAAAATGAGCACTGCAACCCCCAAAATTTTAATCGCCGACGATCAGCCAGACGTGCTGGAAGCCCTTCGTTTATTGCTTAAAAGTGAAGGCTGGCAAATTGTCGCGGCGGCTTCTCCGGCAGAAAGTCTCGCGTTAATTTCCGCGCAGGAATTCGATATTGCACTGATAGATTTGAACTACGCACGCGATACGACTTCAGGAAAAGAAGGTCTGGATTTGTTGGCGCGGCTGAATGAAATTGATTCAACTTTGCCCGTTGTCGTAATGACCGCGTGGGGCAGCGTCGGCATTGCCGTCGAAGCGATGCGACGCGGCGCACGGGATTTTATTCAAAAGCCCTGGGAAAATGAGCGGCTGATCTCCGTGCTGCGAACGCAAATTGAACTCAGCCGCGCACTACGACATGGTGAAAAACTTGCGGCGGAAAATGAATTGCTGCGCGGCGAAAATCGTCCTTCGCTAATTGCCGCATCACCGCAGATGCAACGCGTACTGGAAATGATTTCCCGCGTAGCTCCATCCGATGCCAACGTTCTCATCACCGGAGAAAATGGTACCGGAAAAGGCGTTATTGCACGCGTTTTACACTCTTCTTCCAATCGTTCGCTGAAGCCTCTCGTGACTGTCAATATTGGCGGTTTATCTGAAGGCATTTTTGAAAGTGAACTTTTCGGACACGTGAAAGGAGCCTTCACTGACGCCAAAACTGATCGTGTCGGCAGGTTTGAATTAGCCGATGGCGGGACATTATTTTTAGACGAAATCGCGAACGTTCCCATCACGCAACAACCCAAAATGTTGCGCGTTCTCGAAACCGGAGAATTCGAGCGCGTCGGGTCTTCAAAAACAAGAAAAGTGAATGCGCGAATTATTTCAGCGACCAACGCAGAGCTGAATAAAGAAGTTGAAGCCGGGCATTTTCGTCGCGATTTATTATTCCGTCTGAATACAATTGAAATCCACTTACCGCCCTTGCGCGAACATCGCGAAGACATCGCTCCGCTCGCCTTTCACTTCTTGAATATTCAAGCCAAACGTTATCGAAAAGACCTGGCCGGATTCGAAGAAGCTGCTCTCAAAGCAATGATGAATTACGATTGGCCTGGCAACGTCCGTGAATTAGAACACACAATTGAGCGAGCCGTTTTGATGTCGAATGGAAGCAAAATTACGCTGCCCGATTTAGGCTTAGCGAAGGCTGCCGAATCATCGTCCAGCATCGAAGAATTAAGCCTCGAAGATGTTGAAGCCTTGCTTATTAAAAAAGCGCTGGTGCGATGCGATGGCAACGTCAGCCGCGCCGCCGATGCGTTAGGATTAAGCCGTAGCGCACTCTATCGGCGATTGGAAAAATATGGGCTGTAAAAGAAACCGTAGCGTAACCAGCCATGGTTGCGACAGCTTTTTTGCCGTCGCAAAAAAGCTAATCTATGACATTTCTGAAACCGTCAATGGAATTGAATTCGTGCGAAGAAAAGGCAGAGAAAACGGAACAAACGGAAATCACGGAACAGACGGAATTTCTTTAGGTCAAACTACCTGAAAAGCTGAATTCTTTTTCCGTCTGTTCCGTTTTCTCTCTTCTGCTAACATTATTTAGGCTTAAGAAAATATATGCTGACCATTCAAGATGTGATTGCGTCATAGATTAGGCTTTGTGCCAAAGCCTGTCGCAACCATGGCTGGTTACGCTACGTTCATCTATAACTTGAAACCTAAAACCAAAAAATCCCCACTCAAACACGACACCAGAATTTTATTGCTGGCACTGCTCTCTGGACTCCCCGCTGTGCTTTCTGTCCTGTGTTTATTATGGTTTGGTGAGTATTCTCCTAAAATTCAATGGACGTTGCTCGTCATCGTGGTTAGTTTCTGGCTCGGCGGTGCGATTAGCTTACGTGAACATTTTATTCGTCCGTTGCAAACGATTTTGAACTTGCTGTCAGCGTTACATCAGGAAGATTATTCCATTCGCGCACGTGGAGAATTATCCGATGATGCACTCGGCGAACTCTTCATCGAAGTCAATTCTTTAAGCCAAACCTTACGCAATCAAAAACTTGGCGCGCTCGAAGCCGCCGCGCTTTTACGAACTGTGATTTCAGAAATTGAAGTCGCTGTCTTCGCCTTCGATAATGAAAATAAATTACGGCTTGCCAACCGCGCCGGAGAAATATTACTCGCGCAGCCTATCGAACGATTAACCGGGAAAAACGCTAATGAATTAGGGCTAAATGATTACCTCCAAGGCGACGCCACACAAATTCATTCTTCAAATTTTCCCGGCGGAAATGGACGCTACAGCATCAAGCACAGACAGTTTCGACAAGGCGGAATCGTACATCATTTGCTGGTGATTTCGGATATGAGTCAGGCCTTGCGCGAAGAAGAAAAAATGGCGTGGCAACGCATCGTCAGGGTTCTCGGACACGAATTAAATAATTCACTTACACCGATCAAATCCATTGCCGGAAGTCTGGCTTCCCTGTTCGCCAAATCCCCGCGTCCCGATGATTGGGAAAGCGATGTCGAAGGCGGATTAGATGTCATCAGCAAACGCGCGGAATCACTAAATCGCTTTATGGGTTCCTACGCGCAGCTCGCACGACTCCCGCAACCCAAATTACAATCCGTGAATGTCAGTGCCTTACTCCATCGCGTTGTCGCACTCGAAACCAGAATTCACGTCACGTTAATTTCCGGTCCAGAAATTTCTATTCAAGCGGACGGCGATCAATTAGAACAACTCCTCATCAACCTGATTCGCAATGCAGTAGACGCCGTCACCGAAATCGGGCACGATCAAGTCACAGTCAGTTGGACAAAAAAATCAATGCTGGAAATTACTGTCGAAGACAATGGATTGGGCTTATCAGGAACAGCGAATCTCTTCGTCCCGTTTTTCACGACAAAGCCCAAAGGTTCCGGCATCGGTCTCGCGCTCAGCCGCCAAATCGCTGAAGCGCACGGCGGAAAGTTGACACTCGAAAATAAAATTTCAGCCAGCGGTTGCATCGCTCGCCTCCAACTGCCAATCTCGTAAGTGCTATGAATAAAATTTTAGATTGCGTCATTATCGGCGCAGGCATTTCAGGATTAATGGCAGCGAAAACGCTTCAGGTTCACGACATTGAGGTCGAAGTCCTCGACAAAGGACGTGGCATTGGCGGTCGGATGGCTACGCGTTGGATCGAAACAGAAAATGCTGCAAAAGGATTTTTTGATCACGGCGCACAATTTTTCACCGTCCGCGATCCACGGTTTCAGAGCTTTGTTGACGAGTGGATCGCGAGTGGAATTGTGAAGGAATGGTCACGTGGTTTTGCACAAATTGACGGTGAAACAAAATCCGATGGACATCCGCGTTATTGCGGAATTTCTGGAATGAATTCAATTGCGCGGCATCTGGCAGAAGGGCTTAAAATAAGGGTCAAAGCAAAAGTTGAAGCTCTCGCCATCAAAGAAAATTTATGGCAACTCCGACTAGAAAATGGAGAAGAAATTCACGCTAAAGCTCTGATCCTGACAGCACCCGTCCCGCAATCATTGACGTTGATTAAAACCGCAGAATTTCTTTTACCGGACGATGCGCGTGCAGCGTTAGAGGCACTGACTTATGATCCGTGCATTGCAGTCATGGTCGTGCTGGACGCTCCGGCAAATTTACCGGAACCAGGCGCAGTACAAATTAATCAGGAACCCATTAGCTGGATCGCCGACAATTTTCGCAAAGGAATTTCGCCGGATGTTTTCACGATTACGATTCACGCCGCACCGGATTTTTCGCGCCAGCACTGGGAAACTGATTCCGACACAGTTGGAAAATTATTACTACAAGCTGCCAGTAAATGGCTGCCCACTCCGGTCAAAAGCTTTCAAGTACATCGCTGGAAATTCAGTCAGCCACAGCAGGTTTATGCGTCTGCTTGTTTGTTGATTGATTCAACTCCGCCCCTCATTTTTGCTGGTGACGCTTTTGGCGCGCCGCGAATCGAAGGAGCAGCAATGTCAGGTATCTCAGCCGCAGAATCCTTCCTGAAAATATAATTCTTTTCTTCATACCCAGTCTTTTCAGAGACAGAAATTTATCTATTTCATATAGCGGATTTCAATTGTCTGCGACCCGGTGTCAGTAGCTCGCGCGTGAGCAAGGGCTGCTTCGGTAAGGCCGTACGTTGATGCCGAAGGACGCACCTTCGAGGCAGCCCTTGCTCACGCGCGGGCTACCGACAAGGCTCACGCAACTGAACCGCTTAGTGTCCGCCTGCGGGAATTTAATTTCTCAGAAACGGACACTACCGCTTGGAGCCTCTTCCCTCAAAATTCCGCTAACTTCATCTATTTCCGAAAATTACCTCTTTCTCAGCAAATGGCACGGGGATTGATTAACTGTTGCCAGATCAGTTTTTTCAAATAGGAAAAATATTTATGAATAGTTTTTGGCAAGACCTGTGCTATGGCGTCCGAATGTTGATGAAGCAGCCCGGTTTCACATTCATCGCTATTCTGATCTTGGCGTTGGGGATCGGCGCGAATACGGCAATTTTCAGTGTTGTCAATGCCGTGCTATTGCGTCCGCTTCCTTACGCTGAACCAGAACGCATTGTCGTGGTTGGTTCGCTAAAAACAGAAGCCGCCGACAGCGTGAATAAACCAAGCATGAACGCCCCGGCAGATTTTGTAGATTGGAAGCGACAGAGCCAGAGCTTTTCCGCATTGGCGGCGATTACCGGTGGTGGACCAGTCAATTTTCAACGGGGCGATCAAGTTGGGACATTACCAAGCGCGATGGTATCAGAGGATTTTCTTGCCGTGTTCGACATAGCGCCAATCTTAGGTCGCGCCTTTGGTCCTGAAGACTTCGCTGGAGTGACCGAAGCTCCCATTTTGATTAGTCACGCCGCGTGGCAAGAGCAATTCGGCGCAGCCCCTGACGTCATCAATCAAACTATACATTTCAAGCGCGAAAGTTACCGCGTAGTCGGTGTGATGCCACCGGATTTTCACTACCCTCGCTGGGCTAAAGCGTGGCAGCCGCTCGCGCGTAATAACGGTCAAATGGGTCTGCGCGGCAATCGCTATTTCGATGTGATAGGAAGAATCAAGCCGAATGAAACTCTCGCCAGCACGGAGCACGAATTGCAATCCGTAGCGGCGCGACTGGCGGAACAATTTCCCAAAAACAATCGTGGCTGGACAGTTAAACTTCTCTCGTTGCGCGAGTGGGAATTCGGTGACACACGCAATTCGTTACTGCTGTTATTCGGGGCGGTCGTGGTCGTCTTGCTGATTGGTTGCGCCAATGTCGCGAACCTCATGCTAGTGCGGACACAAATCCGACGGCAGGAAATCGTCGTCCGCTTAGCACTCGGCGCGGGACGCGGACGCATCATTCGTCAGTTGTTAGTCGAAAGTTTATTACTGGCGTTGATCGGTGGCGTAGCGGGATTAGGCATTGCTGTATGGGGCATTGATGGATTGCTGGCGCTGCTGCCTGAAGGTAATGCGCTTAAATTGCCTGATGAAATTCGATTGGATCGGACAGTGCTTGGATTCACATTACTAGCCTCAGCACTATGCGGAATTCTCTTTGGCCTTGCGCCGGGCTGGTTATCGACACGCGCAAATCTCAGCACGGAGCTCAAAGAAAATGGACGCAATGTCGCCAGCGGCGCGGCTGGCTGGTTGCGTAATGGTTTGATTGTGCTCGAACTCGCGCTGGCTTTGATTTTGCTGGCAGGCGCGGGATTATTGCTGCAAAGCCTGCGCAATCGTGTCACAGATAATCCAGGCTACAATCCAGCTCGTTTGATGTTAATGAACGTGAACGCGCCATTACCCTTTGACGCGCCGAACGAACAAAAGGCGCAGTTTTATCAACAGGTTCTTGAGCGCATCGCGCAGACGCCTGAGGTTGAGAGTGTTGCGCTCACTCATAGCAGTAGCTTTGGGATGATGGCTTTTCCTTTTAATCGCGTCGTTGACCCTATCCCGCAAGGCGATGCGACTGCGCGGTATAGTTCTGTCAGTCCAAATTATTTCAGTACTCTTGGCATTTCACTTCAGGCAGGGCGTATCTTGAGTGAACAAGACACCACCAAAACACCGCGCGTTTTCGTGATTAATGAAACATTGGCGCGACAATATTTCGGCGGACTTAATCCGGTCGGTCAACAGCTTTCGTTGAATTACCTTAACAGCCGCGTGATTGGCGAAATCATTGGCGTTGTCGGCGACGTACGCCAGGACGAACCCGGCAAACCTGTCTTACCTGAAATTTATTCTTCCTATGCGCAAATGCCCTGGTTCAGCCACTTTATTGCCGTGCGGACGCGTACCGCCGATCCACGCAGCGCATTAAAAGAAATTGAGCAAGCAATTCGCGCTGTCAATCCGCAACACCTGTCGCAAAAACCTGAAGTCGTCCGAGAGCAATTATCCGCCGCTGTTGCCGAGCCGCGTTTGTATGCCGTCCTACTTGGCTTATTTGCCTGCGTCGCGCTGTTGCTCGCCGCGCTGGGTGTTTACGGCGTGATCACATATGCCGTCAGTCAACGGACACAGGAATTCGGGATTCGACTCGCGCTTGGCGCACAGACTTCTGACCTCTTACGCCTCGTGATTGGACAAGGCTTCAAGCTGATCTTGGCAGGATTGTTGATTGGACTTGCAGGTGCTTTCGTCGCGACGCGTTTGCTGAAAAGTTTATTGTTCGGCGTGAAGGCGAGCGAGCCATTGACGCTCGCGGTAATGGCTCTGTTATTGATTCTGACGGCATTGCTGGCTTGCTGGTTACCGGCGCGACGTGCGATGCGGGTTGATCCGTTAACGGCCTTGCGAAACGAATAACGCGCTTCAACGCGCCAATGAAAAGGAAAAATATGTCAGGCAAATTCATCGTAATCTTTCAACGCTTCTTCCCTGTCGCACTCTTGGCGATTTGTTCCATTTATACGTTCGCTCAGGAACCTGCAACCGGAAAAAAGACTTGTATCGGCGATTACGAAGGCGAATGGAATAATTACAACAACGGACGTTCCTATTGTGAATGGCAAGAGCAAACATTGCCTGCTACCGGAGCCGTCATTCAGGTTGACGGCAAGCAAAACGGCGGCCTGACAATTCGCGGTTGGACGCGTCAGGAAATTCTCGTCCGCGCCAAAGTGCAAGGACGCGGCAATAATGTGCAGGAAGCCCGTGAGACAGCGGCGCAAGTGCGAATCGAAACGGCAGGCTTGAATATTTTTGCCGTCGGACCGGAGAGCCGCGACAATCGTTGGTGGTCGGTGAGCTTTGAAATTTTCGTCCCGCAAAAATCTGATCTGGCGCTGAAAACCAATAATGGCGGCATTGGTATTTTTGGTGTCCGCGGCAACCTGAACTTCACAGCTAACAACGGTGCGCTCGTCCTGCATGATTTGGGAGGGAAAGCGCAGGGCAAGACAAACAATGGAGCGCTTTCGATTCAATTGGCAGGTTTGAGCTGGGAAGGTGAAAGCCTTGACGTCAGCACGACGAATGGCAGCGTTACGGTGTCAGTACCAGAAAATTATTCTGCGCATCTCGAGGCGCGAGCGTACAGCGGCTCTTTCACTTTCAGCATTCCAATTACCGTACCGAAACCACTTGAACGCAAAGTCGTCACCGATTTAGGAAACGGCGGGGCGCCGCTTCGCATTAGCACTATTAACGGCAGCATGATTTTCAAAACACGACGCTAATCACTGAAAGGAAGCTTCATGCAAACACTAATTCAAGACCTGCGCTACGGTGTGCGAATGTTGATGAAGAACCCCGGCTTTACCTTGATTGCCATCATTACGCTGGCGTTGGGCATCGGCGCGAATACGGCATTATTTAGTATAGTCAATGCGGCCTTGTTGCGTCCGTTGCCGTACCATCAAGCTGAGCAACTGGTGATGGTTTATACGCGGACAGCGGGTGCGGATGCTCGTGATCCGGTGGCGTGGCCTGAACTGCTTGACTGGCGGGCGCAGAGCCAATCGTTCGCTTATCTCTCGGCGTTCACAACGCAAAGTGTCAACTTGACGGGGCGTACCGAGCCAAGCCGTGTGGTTGGTGGATTTGTCTCTGCCGATTTTTTTTCCATGCTCGGTGTCGAACCAGCCTTGGGGCGCGGCTTCTTAGCGAACGAAGATGCGGCGGGCGCTGAGAAAGTCGGGGTCGTCAGTTATGCGCTTTGGCGTGACCGCTTTGGCGCAGACCCCGCGCTGCTTGGCCAGACACTGACTCTCAATAATCAGCTCTTCACGGTCGTCGGTGTCACGCCTACCGGTTTTCGCGCACCGTATTCCGACGTAGATGTCTGGTTGCCAATTCAGTATTACCCCAATTTTTCGACTGAGCGAAAGTCCGCTAACTTTGAGGTGTTGGGACGGATGCGAACAGGTGTTGCGTTGCGGCAGGCGCAAGCAGAGATGGATACGATTGCCGCGCGCCTTGCAACACAATATCCAGAGACCAATAAAGATCGCGGCGTAAATCTCATCGGTTTGCAATCGTTGCTGGTCGAACGGTTGCGACCCTCGTTGCTGGCGCTGTTCGGCGCAGCGGGTTTCGTCTTGCTGATTGCCTGTGCGAATTTGGCGAACCTGCAACTCAGCCGTGCGATTGGACGGGCACGCGAACTGGCTTTGCGCGCGGCGTTAGGTGCGGGGCGTGGACGGCTCGTGCGTCAATTGCTGACCGAAAGCCTGTTGCTTTCGTTGATGGGCGGAGCGCTCGGACTCTTGCTCGGCGTGTGGGGGATGGATGCGCTGGCGGCCAGCAGTGCTGTCAATCTGTCGCCGTTGGTAGAAGTCAAACTTGACCGATACGTGTTTGGCTTTACGTGCGGCGCGGCGCTGTTGACCGGCGTGCTTTTCGGTTTGTTCCCAGCCTTGCGTTTTTCGCGACCTGATCTCAATGAAGCGCTCAAAGCAGGCGGGCGCAGCGCGAGCGCGAGCCTGGGGCGCAGTCGTTTGCGCGGCGCGTTGGTGGTAGCGCAAGTGGCGCTCGCGCTGGTGTTATTAGTGGGCGCGGGGCTTATGGTCAGAAGTTTTATGAATCTGGCGGGCGTTGATCCGGGCTTTGAGGGAAACAACGTGCTCACGCTTGAATACCGCGTACCGCGCAACAAATATCCCGAACCGCAACAGCAATGGCGCTTTCACGAACAAGCCGTCGCGGCGGTGCAAGCCTTGCCCGGCGTCGAGTCGGCGGCGGCGGTGGGAGCGATCCCACACGGCGGCAACGTAGCCGTAACGAGTTTCACGCTACCCGACCGCGCCGCGCCGCCCGCCGGACAGGAACCGCGCGCGCAATCCAATCGCGCCGATACAAATTACTTTCGCACAATGAAAATTCCGCTGGTGCAAGGTCGCGTCTTCAGCCCGCAGGATAAGTCTGACGCACCGTTAGTTATCGTCATCAATCAAACCATGGCGCGAAATAATTGGCCGAACGCCAACCCCC
Organism: Blastocatellia bacterium; assembly: GCA_043736395.1. GTDB lineage: Bacteria > Acidobacteriota > Blastocatellia > RBC074 > RBC074 > JAFDVL01. Next base: position 27,490 of record JAYTCQ010000390.1, read on the forward strand.
TCGGTCAGCAGGTACATTTGCTCGATTTTGACATGACGGCCTCAGTCATTGGTGTTGTTGGAGATGTGCGACATGACAGCCTGGACGAACCATCCCAGTCACAGGTCTATCTGCCTTATGCGCAACACCCGCATATTTTCGCTTCGATGGTGGTGCGTACGGCGGGCGATCCGCAAAGTTTCGCCAATGCGGTGCGCGGCGCGATCTGGTCGGTGGACAAAGACCAACCGGTCTGGAAAGTGCGCACACTTGACTCGCTCTTACAACGTTCGCTGGGCTATCAACGTTTCCTGTTGCAATTGCTTGGTGCCTTTGCGGCGCTGGCCTTGCTACTGGCCGCTGTTGGGATTTACGGCGTACTGGCTTACGCGGTCAGCCAGCAGACACGCGAGTTTGGTGTACGCATGGCATTGGGTGCACAAGCCTCCGACATCTTCCGGCTGATTCTTGGTCAAGGAATGAAGCTGACGTTGGGTGGTATGGGAATTGGGCTGTTAGGTGCATTCGGGCTGACGCGGCTCCTGAAGACGCTACTGTTCGATGTGAGCGTGACCGACCCGTTGACCTTTCTGATGATCATACTCTTGCTAATGATTGTAGCACTGTTCGCGTGTTGGATTCCGGCGCGACGGGCAACGAAAGTTGACCCGATGATTGCACTCAGATGTGAATAAAAGATGCCCGATGTTGAATGTGCCGGATGCTGGGAATTTCTTACTAACACCCAGCATCCAACATCTAACATCTCTCCTGAAGAATTTATGCAAACACTATTACAAGACCTGCGCTACGGCGTGCGAATGTTGATGAAAAAACCTGGCTTTACCTTGATTGTGATCATCACACTCGCGCTCGGTATTGGCGCGAATACGACAATTTTTAGCGCAGCGGAAGCGTTGATCCTGCATCCCTTTTCCTACTCGAATCAAGACCGACTGGTGATGGTGTATCAACGCAAACCAGAACTGAAAGTGGATCGGTTTTCGATGTCGCCGGGGAATTTACAAGACCTGAAAACGAACAGCCAAACCTTCGAGCAATTCGTCACCATGCGTGTAGAAGAATTTACGCTCACAGGGGTGGATAAGCCGGAGCACTTTGAAGGATATAAAGTCTCAGCGGAATTTTTCACCGCACTCGGCGTACAGCCGTTGCTTGGGCGAATCTTTCAGAGTGGTGAAGACACGGCGGGACGTGAACAAGTCGTCATTCTAAAAAATAACTTATGGCAACGCCGCTTCGGGGCTGATCCAAACATCATTGGACAAACAATCACGTTGAATGGCAAAGCCTTCAATGTTGTCGGTGTGATGCCGGAAGGGTTTAATTTCCCATATAACGGCGGCGAATTGTGGACGCCAAATGTGATGTCGGCTGAATCCTCCACGGATCGCGATAGTTATTATTTACGCGTCTTCGGATTAGTGAAATCAGGCATCAGCATCGAACAGGCGAACACCGAAATTGTAGGGCTTTCGCAACGCGCACAACAGCAATTTCCCGCTACCAATAAAGGCATCGAATCCCACATCGTTGGATTAAATGAAGACTTCACGCGCTACTCACGAATGTATCTATCCTTTCTTCTGGGTGCGGTTGCATTCGTATTGCTCATCGCGTGCGCCAACGTTGCAAATATATTGCTTGTGCGCGGCTCAACACGCCAAAAAGAAATCGGCGTACGAATGGCACTGGGCGCAAGCCGTGGACGTTTGATCCAGCAATTATTGACGGAAAGTATTTTGCTCTCACTCGCAGGTGGAGTGCTTGGATTAGGATTTTCCGTCTGGGGAGTTGCAGGTTTGGCGCACGCCATCCCACAAAGTTTTTCGCAATTTATTCCTGGTTGGGATCATCTGGCGATCAACAATTGGGCGTTGGTATTTACCTTACTTGTTTCCCTTCTGACTGGAATTATTTTCGGTTTAATGCCTGCGTTACAAGCTACGCAAATTAATTTCAATGACGCACTTAAAGAAAGCGGTAAAGGCACAACAGGCGGTGCGCGCAATCGGCTGCGTAACGTGTTAGTCGTAGCAGAAGTCGCGTTGTCACTGGTGCTGTTAGTCGGCGCGGGATTATTGATCCGCAGCTTTATCACGATTCTCAATACTGATTATGGAATCAAGCCGGATAACACAATTTCGATGCGAATTGTGTTGCCGCAAGAACGCTATAAACAACGCGAACAACGCATCAATTTTGTTGAGCAATTTCTGCCCCGCGTCAAAAATTTGCCCGGCGTGATGAATGTTGGCGCGGTAGATAACTTGCCAATGGGCGGATCAAACAACGGCAGCGATTTTCAAATTGTCGGACAACCACCATTCACCAAAGCCGCACAGCCATTTGTTGATACTCGTATTGTCACGCCAGAATATTTCACAGCCATTGGTACATCGTTGCACCAAGGACGATTAATTACACCGCAAGACACAGCGCAATCTCCTGCCGTTTTACTGATCAATGATGCTTTTGCGGCGCGCTATTTTTCCGGTCGTAACCCCATCGGAGAACGGCTTGAATTTGTCGCGGGTAAACCTGTGACTATCGTAGGCATCGTCGCCAATGTGATGAACGATCAGATGGATAATCTGGCCGAGCCGATGGTTTATCAGCCCTTCGCTCAACGCGCACCCAACAGCATGGTATTGGTTGTACGCGGACAAGCAGACGCAACAAATCTGGTCAGCGCGATTCGCCAGGAGCTTGCCACGCTTGATCAAGGTCTGCCACTTTCCAACATCAAAACTCTTCACCAAACAATTCACGAGCGCAGTTCTCCCAAGCGTGTCGTGACCTTCATGCTCGGCGTTCTCGCATTTATTGCATTAGTCCTGGCAGCAGTCGGACTTTACGCCGTGATGTCGTTTACGGTAGCGCAACGCACCCACGAAATCGGCATCCGTATGGCATTAGGTGCACAAGCACGCGACATTTTTCGTTTAGTTGTCGGACAAGGAATTCGCCTGGTTTTCATTGGCATCTTCATTGGATTAATTGGTGCGTTCGCACTAACCCGCGTATTAGCCCAAATCTTGTATGGCGTCACAGCGACTGACCCGTTGACCTTCATCGGAGTCGCACTCGTCCTTGCCATAGCCGCCTTTTTAGCATGTTGGATTCCCGCGCGAAGGGCGACGAAGGTTGATCCGATGATTGCGCTCAGATGTGAATAGAAGATACCGGATGCTAGATGTTTGATGCCAGGAATTTTTTCCTAACATCCAGTATCTAACATCCGACATCTCTCCTGGAGATTTTATGCAAACTTTTTTTCAAGACTTGCGCTACGGCGCGCGCTTACTTTTAAGGAACAAAAGCTTCTCACTGATTGCCATTTTAACTCTGGCATTAGGGATTGGGGCGAACACAGCAATTTTCAGTATCGTACAAACTGTTTTGTTGCAGCCGCTCCCCTTTCCAAATTCTGAACGCATTATGGCAATTGGTTCGGTGACGGAAAACGCGTCAGATACGATTTCATATCCTGACTTCACAGACTTGCGCGGGCAAAGCAATGCGTTTGGGAAAATGGCGGTGTATTCGACGCGCGGTTATATCATCTCTGGCGCAGACGAAACCGTGCGTATGCGCGGCGCCATTGTCACCGCTGATTTATTTTCCGTGCTGGGAGTGAAGGCACTTTATGGTCAAACTTTTAGTGCTGAGGCGGATAAGGCAGGCGGCGGACGTTCGGTTGTCTTGAGCTATTCGCTCTGGGAAAAACGATTTAAGAGCGATCAGAGCGTCGTTGGCAAAGCCGTGACGATCAACGCCGAAAGCTATCTTGTCACAGGAGTGATGCCGCCAGAATTTCATTTTCCGATTCAGGCTGAACCGATTGAGTTGTGGGCGAATTACGCTAAAGATTGTGAAGACAACGGGAAGGATTCCTCCTGCACGCAACGCGGCAACCAATATTTACGGGCTGTTGGTTTGCTCAAGCCTGAAATTAGCCTGACACAAGCCAAAACACAACTCGCTACCATTGCTTCACAATTACAATCACAATATCCCAATGATCATAAGGATTTTGTCGTCAGCGCCATTCCGCTGTTGCAATTATTTACCGGCGACGTGAGCAATTCGTTATGGGTGTTATTTGCTGCCGTCAGTTTTGTGCTGTTGATTGCGTGTGCGAACGTGGCGAATTTATTGCTATCGCGGAATTCCTCGCGGACGCGCGAAATTGCGGTGCGTACAGCACTCGGTGCGGGGCGATGGCGGATGATGCGGCAATTGCTGACCGAAAGTTTGTTGCTCAGTTTATTGGGGGGAATTGCGGCCTGGGGTTTGGCGGGATTTTTAATCGAAGCATTGATTGCCATTACGCCTGATTCCATTCCACGCTTTGCCGAAGCTCGACTGGACTGGCGCGTGTTGCTTTTTACTTTTGCAGCGGTTGTCTTGACAGGATTCATCGTGGGGCTGATTCCAGCGTTGCAGGCTACGAAATTGGAATTGCACAGCACACTGAAAGAAGCCGGGCGCGGAACGACGGGTGCGCGCGGGTTAGCGCGCAGTGCTTTTGTTGTAGCAGTGGTTTCACTGGCCGTGATTTTGTTGCTCGGCGCGGGCTTATTGATACAAAGTTTTGTGCGACTCACGCGCGTAAAACCGGGGTTTAATTCGGAGCATATTCTGACGATGCGCGTAGCGTTGCCGGATGGTATTTATGCAAAGCCTGAACAAATTGCTGGCTTTTATCAACGCTTGATGTCCAACCTTGCTTCCTTGCCGGGCGTTGCTTCATACAGCGGTGTCACGCCGTTGCCATTTTCAAACAGCTTCATCAACGTTGGCTTCAATATCGAAGGGCGTCCGAATAATTCTGGCAGGGATGCACCATATGACGCGCAAGTCACTTTGGTTGGCACAGATTATTTTCAGACACTAGGTTTAGCGCTTAAGCAAGGGCGTGTTTTTGAGCCGCGCGATCAGCGCACTGCGCCGCAAGTTGTGATGGTCAACGAAGCGTTTGTAAAAAAATTCTTCCCGAATGAAAACCCAATTGGCAAAAAAATTAATCCAACGATTCAAGATGAAGAAGGCCCGTTACCAATGCGCGAAATTATTGGCGTCGTCAACGATTCCCATTCGCGTAATTTGCAGCAACCACCTGCGCCGGAATTGTATTTGCACATACCGCAATTGCCCGCGATGAACGTTTTCACGCTGGTGCTGAAAACACAGGCTGCCCCACAAACATTGACGAATCTGGTGCGGCAGGAAATTGCCAAACTGGATCGTAATGTGTCGGTCGGACAAATCAGAATCCTTGATGAATATATCCAGGATTCTGTCGCAGAACCGCGCTTCAATAGTTTATTGCTCGGCGTGTTTGCCGCGACGGCATTGTTACTAACTGCGATTGGTTTGTACGGCGTAGTCGCCTACAGCGTCACCCAGCGCACACAAGAAATCGGGATTCGTATGGCACTAGGCGCGCGCGCTGCTGATGTATTGCAACTGATTGTTGGGCAAGGAATGAAGCTGGTGCTGATTGGCTTAGGACTGGGAATAGCGGGCGCATTTGCCTTAACGCGCCTGATGGAAAGTTTGCTGTACGAAGTACACGCTAATGATCCGCTGACCTTTACCGCGATTGCCGCAATCCTGCTGATCGTTGCCGTAATTGCTTGTTGGCTTCCGGCGCGGAGAGCCACGAAAGTTGATCCGATGATTGCGTTACGGTGTGAATAGATACTGGATGCTAGATGTCGGATGGTAGGAAGAAACTAGCATCTAGCATCCCACATCTAGCATCTGCTTTGGAGAGTTTATGCAAACCTTAATTCAAGACCTGCGCTTCGGCGTGCGAATGTTACTCAAAAAACCTGGCTTCACGTTGATTGCCATCATTACGTTGGCACTCGGCATCGGCGCGAACACTGCGATTTTTAGCGTGGCGGACAAAGTGCTGTTGCGTTCTTTGCCCGTCAAAGAACCAAACCAACTTGCGCTGGTGTCTGGCGAGACAGTCAATCCGAAGTTTCAGAACAGCATTTTCAACTATCCTGATTACGTGGATTACCGAACAAACAACGAAGTCTTCGATGGCTTGCTCGCTTATTGGCAGACCACGGTACGGCTTGGCGAGGGCGAAAGTTCTGACAAGTTCAGCCTCGAATTGATTTCGGATAATTACTTCGACGTGTTGGGCGTAGCCGCCGCGCAAGGCCGTGTGATTCAGGCCGAAGACAATCGCAACGAAGATGCGCATCCAGTCGCAGTCATCAGCCATGCTTGCTGGCAGCGGCGTTTAGGCGGCAGGCCGAATGCGATTGGGCAGACGCTGCAACTCAACGGCGCGACTTACACGATCATCGGCATCGCGCCAGCAGGCTTTAGCGGAATGCGTCTGGAAATTCCTACCGAAGCCTGGGTTCCGTTGATGATGCGGCGGCAATTGCTGGGCGCTACGACATCAATTCTTGAGCGCAAAAGCGCGTGGCTGCGTTTGGTGGGACGGCGCAAGCCCGACATTGTGCTGGACGCGGCGCAAGTCAGCTTTGATTTGACGGCGCGCAATATCTGGATGGCGAATACGACTGAAAGTGATCGCAAGTTGCCCTTCAACGAAAAACGCATCTTGCTGGAACCGGGTGGGCAAGGGCTTTCATCGCTACGCCGCGCGATGGGCGAAACGCTCAAGCTGTTGCTCGGCATCGTCGCGTTATTGCTGGTGCTGGCCTGCGCGAACGTAGCCAATTTGATGTTGGCGCGCGCTGCCAGTCGCCGAAAAGAAATCGCGGTGCGGCTGGCGTTGGGCGCAGGCCGCTTGCGCATCGTGCGGCAGTTGCTGTGTGAGAGTTTATTGCTGGCGCTCATCGGCGCAGGCGTAGGGTTGTTATTCGCGCCGTGGTTATATCGCTTGTTACTCGCTTTTCAACCGGGCTTCGTGTTGGGACGTTCGACGTTGAGCGGCAGTTTGGATGCGCGCGTGTTGGGCTTCACGGCATTGGTCGCTTTGGTGTCGGGCGTGCTGTTCGGCTTGGTTCCGGCGTTGCAAAGCGTGCGGGCCAATCTGATTCCAGCATTGAAGGATGCGGACGCCAGTGCTGCGCCGAGCGAACGCCGCTGGAATATTCGCAGCGGCTTAGTCGTCACGCAGGTCGCGCTGGCATTAGTGCTCTTGATTGGCGCTGGCCTGTTGGTCAGAAGTTTGCAACGCCGCTTTGCAATTGAGCCAGGCTTTCGCACAGAAAACCTGCTAATCGTGCCGCTGGAATTGCCGCGCACGGCGTATTCTGCGGTGAATGACGAAGCGGGCAAGCGCTCGGTGGATGAGCGCAACTTGCAATACTTCACGCAAGTCGCTGAGCGCGTGCAGGCGTTGGCGGGTGTCGAATCGGTCGCGCTCGGAACGATTACGCCCTTCTGCGACGCCATTGGCAAAATATCAGTGGTGATCGAAGGCTGGCAGCCGAAACCCGGCGAGAACCTGGCGATAGACAATGCAGGCGTCGGGCCGGGCTATCACGAAATGTTGGGCATCCCCTTCGTGGTCGGACGTGGTTTCACTGAACGTGATAACGCCAACGCGCCCGGCGTCGCCATCGTCAACGAAACCTTCGCCCGTACTTTCTTTCCGAATCAAAATCCATTGGGCAAACGAATCAGCACGGACTTGCGCCAGCAAAAGTGGCTGGAAATCATCGGTGTGACGCGCGACCACCGCTTGCACGATCTGACCGAAGCGCCTTTTCCGCATCTCGATTTGCCCTTGCTGCAACGTCCTCCCGGCGGCTTCGCGCGGTTGGCCGTGCGTACGAAGCTGGAGCCAATGACACTCTTCCCGACCGTGCGCAAAGAGGCGTTGGCGTTGAATGCGCAAGTTTCCATCGAGTCGCCGACCACGCTGGACGACGAAGTGAAAAGCACGATGGCAGTGGCGCGGATGGCTTCGACGCTGACGAGTCTGTTTGGCTTGACGGCGTTGCTGCTCGCCGCGATTGGCCTCTACGGTGTGATGTCGTATGCCGTCAGCCGTCGCACGCGCGAGATCGGCATTCGCATGGCACTCGGCGCGCCGCAACGTTCGGTGTTGCGTTTGGTCTTGCAACAAGGCTTGTGGCTGACGGGCATTGGCATTGCGGTTGGCTTGTTGACGGCATTGTTCCTGACACGCCTGCTGCAATCGTTGTTGTACGGCGTGGGCGTAACCGATCCGCTGACGTTTGCGAGCGTCGCGTTGTTGCTGACGGCGGTCGCGTTGCTGGCTTGTTATCTTCCCGCGCGGCGAGCGACGAAAATTGATCCAATGATCGCGTTGCGGTGCGAGTAAGGTTGCCGAAAACCTATCTGTTTACCTTAAAAACTGCGCGATTGAGTAAATCGAATTTACCGCTCCATAGATCGCTAACGCAAATAAAATTGCCATCACTATATTTTCCCACCAGCGATTTCGATACTCGGCGCCAATGAATTTTGCGCTCGCGGTGATCCACCATAATCCGCCTGCGAGCAGTGGCAACAGTACGACTTGGGCGCTGTTAGCAATCAAGGTCAGCGTCACAAAATCCGGCATTCCTGGGATCGTCCAAATCAATGGAGAAACCAGACACCAGACGGCGATCCAGCGATACAACGGATGCTTTCGATAATCGGTTTTGATCGGTGCAGTTCCGGCTTGCCAGCGCAGGTACGCGTGGCTGCCCATAAACGCGAGACCAGCGGCGTGTCCAAGAACTGAAGTATAAATCGCAGCAAAGATGCCTAGATAAAATAGTGTGCCTCCGCTGTGCCCCAGCACGGTGGTCAATAATTTCGGCAGATCATCCAGCGTCTGGATTTGTTTGTCGGGATACAGCAGTTCTGCCCCCAGCGTCCACACGGCGAGATTCAGCACGATCATCACCACGATGGCTAACAGAAAATCATAAAATTGTACCCGGCGATATTGCGGGCCGCGCCAGCCTTTTGCTTCCAGAAAATACGGATACGCCAAATTCATCAGTGAACCACCAACCGCACCAATCATCGCGACGGCAATCAACAATGGATTGAATTGCCCGCGCTGTTCTGGCAATCCGATGCGATACAGCCCTTGCGCCAATGCTTTGACATCGCATCCGACCCACAACGCTGAGCCAACAAATGAAACCGCCAGCAACGCCAGAAAGAATTTGAAGACCCATTCCAAACGGTCATACGAGGGCCAAAATACCAGCAGTAATGCGACGCCATTACACAGCAAAGCCCATTGCCACGTTTGTCCGACGCCAAAAAGATTTCGAAGGACTTCGCCCGCGCCGACTGTCATATATGATTCATAGACATGCCCCATCACAATCGCCGCAACAAATAACACCGGAGCGTACCAAGGATGCAAACGCGCTAATCCGTCCAGCACACCTTCGCCGTGTTGATTGCACAATTGATACCGCGCAATCAGTGAGACAAACAGAAAGCGCATCACAATCGCTACGACCAGCACCCACATCAGCGAATAACCGTAGTTCGCACCGGCGATGCTCATGTCTACGACATCACCCGCGCCCAGCCACGTCAGTACGATGATGATGCCGGGGCCGAACGAGCGCAGGTATTCCAAAAACGAATGTGGTACGGCGGGAGCTTGCGGCGCAGAGCTTGCTAAATCTTCAGCCATAATTTTTTTCCTTCACGAATGAATTGAATTTTTGTGGAGGTTCAATGTAACGTAAGTGGGGAAAAGCGGGAAGTGATGAGTGATGAGTAGAAAGTGATGAGTGTCTTTTAACTCATTACTCATCACTCGTTACACATCACTTTCTTCTCGTTTAAAATCAGCAGAAAGGATAAAAATAAAATGCCAGTCAAAGAAGATTTTGCTAAATCGTTTGGGCAGGGATGGATCAGCGGCTACCTCTCCGTATTTTTCGGCGTCGCATCCTTCATCGCGGTGCTATGTTTTCTTTTCCCTTCTTACTTAACGACGCCGGATTTACGCAAGGAATATCCAGTCGAAATTCTCCGAGTCATCCTGATGGTACTGTTGATCGCTTCGTTCATTCTCGGCTTGATTAGCTTTTTGCTGAATCGGCAAAAGATTCTTGCGCTGACTGGAATTCTGTTTTCAAGTGCTGCGATTTTGCTTGGTGGATGGAACGTAAAAACAGGTGCGCTCCATGATTCGCCCTTCCCTATTGGCTTGGATTGGCTCGTGCTGGATTTAGTTTTGCTCGCCGTGATTTTCATTCCGATTGAAGCGTTGTTTCCACAGAAAGTGGCGCAATACACGTTGCACGGCGAATGGAAAACGGATTTCACCTACTTCGTCATCAGCCATTTATTTGTGCAGGTTTTCGGCATCATCGCGCAGGCTCCGGCAACACTTTTATTTGGTAATCTGGGACTGAAAGGTTTTCAATCAAACATCCAATCTCTGCCCTTTGTCGCGCAATTTTTCCTCGCGCTCTTTTGCACCGACGTAGTGCAATACTGGGCGCACCGTCTCTTTCACGAAAGAGAAAGATTGTGGATGTTTCATTCGATTCACCATTCGACACAGGCGATGGATTGGCTGGCAGGATCAAGGACGCATTTCGTAGACATGTTCGCCACACGTGCACTTTCGTTCATCCCCGTGTATTTGCTGGGTATTAAGCCAGCCGTGTTTGCCGCGTACATCGTAGTGATTTCCTTCCATGCCGTCTTCATTCACGCGAATGTGAACTGGAAATTCGGCTGACTGAAATACATCATTTCCACCCCGCAATTTCATCACTGGCATCACACCTCCGACCCCGCAGCCTACAACAAGAACTACGCGGTATTCTTTTCGTTTATTGATCGAATGTTCGGGACGTTTTATTTGCCGGGTGATGAATTCCCCAAAGAATACGGCGTGAACATGCCGCAGTATCCCAAAGGATTTTTGCTGCAGTTTGTATATCCATTCAAAAAAGCTTGAGCGGTACAGTACAGGGAGCGATAGCGACTGCAATTTTATCTGGAAGTGTATCGTAAACGTCTCGTTTGCGATTCCGAATGAGCAACAAACGGGACGTTTGTTGTACGCTTTTCGATTAATTTACATTTGCGATTGATTAGCTTAACCCCTTTGCGCTATCGCTCCCTGTGCTGTACCGCCTGCTTTCAACCCGTAAAGCGGGTGTAAGCATAAAGCCTGGGGTGAAGGCGTCGCGCCGGAACCCCTAGGAAAATTAATTAAATCACCAAGCCCACGGAGTGGGCGGCAGACATCCGCGTCCTATCCAAAATCTGTCGCCCGCATTCGCGGGCTTGGTTCATTCTCGCCAATATTCCCAGGGTTCCGCACGCAACGCGCTTCACCCTGGGCTTTATGCTGCCACCTGCTTTGCAGGTTAAAATCAAAACCTTCTACTCAAAAATTATTGGAATAAAATATCCGTTAGCAGGTCATTTGGGTTATTGCTAGCTGCCTTTTCTGTTTTATCCATTGAATTCATTTTCCTCCAAACATATACTTTGCCGCGTTCCGTATTCTTAGCTTTCAGACATTGGATTATCCCAAGAACGAAGCCCTCACGCGTTGGCAACCATATTGCACAACCGATGGGCAAATATGAGGTAGAGACAGCATGGCGGAAGATTTCAACTACGACGTATTCCTGAGCTACAGCTCAAAAGACAAAGACATCGTGCGCGACATTGCCGAACGGTTAAGATCGGACGGATTACGAGTGTGGTTCGACGAATGGATCATCAAACCCGGCGATAGCATTCCATATAAAGTGGATAAAGGGCTGGAACAAACGCGCGTGCTGGTGCTGTGTATGTCAGCGAACGCGTTTGGCTCCGATTGGGCGATCCTTGAAAGTTATACTTATCGTTTTCGTGATCCGCTTAACAAAGAGCGACGTTTTATTCCGCTACGACTTGATGATTCGACAATAAAAGGTTCTTTGGCTCAATTTTTGTATATTAATTGAATTGCAAATGGACAGGGACAGGAATATGTGAAACTGCGTGAAGCTTGCCAACCGCCGAAGGTTGAGCCAACTATTAGACAAGAAGCCGCTCAGGTCCGCCTGTTGGAAAGAATTTATTCACTCGGACATAACGATGTTATTTATGCCGTCGCCTTTAGCCCTGATGGGAAGCAAGCATTGAGCGGGTCAAAGGACAATCTAGTGCGTGTGTGGGAAGTAGAGAGCGGGAACTGTGAGCGGGTGCTCAACGGTCACACTGGCATCGTCAATAGCGTAGCGTGGCATGCGAATGGAAAACAGGCGTTGAGCGGATCAGACGACAGAACTGTTCGTGTATGGGAAGTGGAGAGTGGGAAGTGCAAACGAGTCCTCAAAGGTCACTCCGCCAGTGTCAGGTGCATGACGTGGCATGCGGATGGGAAACTGGCGTTGAGTGGGTCGGACGATAAAACAGTACGCATATGGGAAGTTGAGAACGGGAAGTGTGTACGAGTGCTTAAAGGTCACAGAGCCAGCGTTAATAGCGTGGCGTGGCATGCGGATGGGAAGCAGGCGTTGAGCGGGTCGGACGACAGAACTGTCCGCGTGTGGGAAGTAGAGAGCGGGACGTGCGAGCGGGTGCTGGAAGGTCACACTGGCAACGTCAATAGCGTAGCGTGGCATGCGGATGGGAAGCTGGCGTTGAGCGGATCAGACGACAGAACTGTCCGTGTGTGGGAAGTAGAGAGCGGGAACTGTGAGCGGGTGCTGGAAGGTCACACTGGCAGCGTTAATAGCGTAGCGTGGCATGCGAATGGAAAACAGGCGTTGAGCGGATCAGACGACAGAACTGTCCGCGTGTGGGAAATAGAGAGTGGAAAGTGCGAACGGGTGTTAGTAGGTCACACTGGCAGCGTCAATAGCGTAGCGTGGCATGCGGATGGGAAGCTGGCGTTGAGCGGGTCTCACGACAGAACTGTCCGCGTGTGGGAAGTAGAGAGTGGAAAGTGCGAGCGAGTCCTCAAAGCCCACACCGATAGTGTTAATAGCGTGGCGTGGCATGCGAATGGGAAGCACGCGTTGAGCGGATCGGACGACAGAACTGTTCGTGTGTGGGAAGTGGAGAGCGGGAAGTGCGAGCGGGTGCTCGAAGGCCACACTGGTAGTATCATGAGCGTAGCGTGGCGCGGGGATGGGAAACTGGCGTTGAGCGGGTCGGGCGATAAAACAGTGCGTGTGTGGGAAGTAGAGAGTGGAAAGTGCGAGCGGGTGTTGGTAGGTCACACTGGTGGTATCAATAATGTAGCGTGGCATGCGGATGGGAAGCTGGCTCGCTCAGGTGCGTTTAATGGAGTTTGGCATAGTTGGGATTTATCAGAACTGTTAATTGAGTCACCGCAACAAAAAATATTGACCGAGACACGCAAAAATTCGCCTAGCATTACCCTCATAGAATCAGCAACTGTAGTACAGCAAATTCAGTATACGAATGCGAAAGTATTGTTGGTTGGTGATTCAGGCGTTGGAAAAACTGGCTTGGCAAATCGGTTAGCTCGCGATCATTTTGAAGAAACAGAATCCACTGATGGCGCGTGGGCTACGCATTGGAAATTACAACATAACGCCAATAAAGACGGGGTCGAACGCGAAATCTGGTTGTGGGATTTTGCTGGTCAGGTTGATTATCGTCTCGTTCATCAGCTTTATATGGATGAGACTGCGGCAGCAGTGTTGGTTTTCAACCCACAGCAAGAAAACCCATTTGAAGGACTCGGTCAATGGGATCGGGATTTGCAAAAAGCTGCACGTAAGCCTTTTGCCAAATTGTTAGTTGCCGGACGTACTGATCGCGGTGGTTTGGTTGTCAGCCAAGCCAATATGGAAAATTTTATGCGCGAACGTAGTTTTACTTCGTCGTTGCAACTAACCAGCGCGAAAACACGTGAAGGCTGCGAGTCGCTACGCGAAGCAATTATTACTGCCATAGATTGGCAAAATATTCCGGAAACAACTTCGCCCGTTTTGTATCATCGCCTCAAGCAGGAAATTCTCAAGCTACGCGATAGCGGATTGGTGTTAATCCGATTATCCGAATTAAAACAGCGGATGGAGTTAACTCTCGCAGGGGAACTTTTTGAATTAAAGGAATTAGAAACTGTCATCGGATTATTAGCAGGGCCGGGGATGATCCAACGCGTGGTTTTTGGCGGCTTCATTTTGCTCAGACCGGAAATGCTCAGCCGCTATGCCGCTGCTGTCGTACGCAAAGTCCGCAAACATCCACAAGAACTTGGGTGTATCCGCGAAGATGAAATGCTGGCAGGAAAGTTGGATTATCAAGACTTTGAACGCTTGTCCGCCGAAGACGAAGCCGTAATTTTGCGCACGTTGCACGAAACGTTTATTAGCCGCGCTTGGTGTTTGCGTCAACCAAGCGATGGCACTGCATTACTTGTCTTCCCAAGCTATTTCCGCCGCGAACGCCCCGATCTTCCGAACCATCCAAATGTTTTAGTGACGTATCGTTTTCAGGGGCCTATTGATGAAGTGTACGCTACTTTGGTTGTGCGTCTTCATTACACCGAAGCGTTTAATGCCGACCAGCTTTGGAAAGATGCCGCCGATTTCAAAACGCAAACCAACCAAAAGTTAGGTTTGAAACTTACGCGCGAAAATGAAGGCACAGCGAGGCTTGATATTTATTTCAACCCTGATGTTGATGAAAATTCGCAGCTCGTTTTTTTGCGTTATATTCATAATCATCTAAACGACCTTTCACAATATGTAGTACGTTTAAGGCATTATTGTTGCACCAATAAAAAATGTGATGCCCTTGATCAGCCCTTCACCGATCAACCAAAAATTGACAAAGCACTAGCAAGCGGAAAGGGCAAAATTTTCTGTTCGGATTGTGGAAAACCAATTTTGCTGCGTGACGTAATTGAGCAAAAATTTGATACGTTTGTAATACATGAGCAAGTGCGAAAAGAAGAAGAGATAAGCAAACAGGTAATTGATAACGAGAGCCGCGAACTAATTCTAGTTGGTCATGCTTTTACAATAACTGCCGAAGCTGGACAAATCTATCGAGGCTACACAAACAGCGATTACGGTATTGATGGCGAAATAGAATTCAAAGATGATGCGTTGCGGGCTTCGGGTAAGCGACTGTACATGCAACTCAAGTCTGGCGATTCTTACCTCACTACGCGCAAACGCGATGGTGCAGAGATTTTTTATATTGGTAAAGAACATCAGCAATGGGTTCAATATTGGCAGAAACAGGCTTATCCCGTGATGCTAGTAATTCGTAATTCTGACGGTGAAATTCGTTGGATGGATGTAGCGGAATATCTCAAGCGCGAAAGCAACAATGGCAAAAAACCTGTGACACAAATTATTTTTCAAGGCGAACGCTTCGATGTGATGAGCGTGCGTCGTTGGCGCGATAAAATTTTAGCTCAAGTTTAGGTGCTTGTTTATAACCTTATTTTATCCAAAGAAAATACGATTTGAATCTCGCATCGCAGCACACTACAATCGCTGAACTATGCTGCGTGATAAATTGCATTATCTGGGTCGGTTCTTTTCGTTAGTCCTGCTGGTTGGCGTCATTGCTATTCTTGTCACTTCTTTTATCAAATACCGCAACAAACGCGTAGAGACTCCGCCAATCCCGCGTGGCGCAAAAACTTTGGGCGAAGAAGTTGTCTCTATTACGGAAGGCTACGAATTCATTCATTCCGAAAATGGGAAGCCAAAATTCAAAATCATCGCCGCCAAAGATACCTCTTACACTTCGGGGAAACACGAACTTGAAAAACTTGAATTGACTGGCTACGACAAGGACGGGAAAGAAGACGGGCGCATCAAAGCCGACACAGGTGAATACCAGTTGGATCAGAATTTAATCAACTTCGCGGGACACGTTTTAGCAACGAATGTGGAAGGTTTGGAAGTCGCCACTGAAGTACTGAAATATAATACCAAAGATGAAATCGCGACCAGTCCGGTGGCGATGAATTTCAAGCGCGAAAGATTGACGGGATCGAGTATAGGCGCGATTTTATTGGTCAAAGAGAAAAAATTGTCGTTGCTGAAAGATGCGCATGTCATCGTGAATTCAAAAGACCCGAAGGCTGCGCCTGTAGATTTGAAAGGTGAAAAAGCTGATTATTTTCAAATGGAAGGCATCGTAAAATTCGCAGGTAATGCCTCCGTCACACAAGGCGATCAGTTTGGAAAAGCGGATGCCATCACCGGATTTTACCGAAAAGATTCAGACAAAATTGAACGTGTCGAAGCACGCGGCAATAGTTTTTTGCAATCCCACGCCAAAGGAAAAAATCAGGAAATCGGAGCGCGTGATCTGGATTTTTTCTTTGATGATTTGCAACGTTTATCCAAAGCGTTGGCCACTGGAAAAGCTGTCGCGCGGTCGCTTGAAAAAGATGCTCCGCGCGAAATCACGGCTGAGCGCATGGAAGCCCGCTACACGCCGCAGGAAAAGACCAGTGACATTAATACCGTCATCACGAATGGGCGGACGACAGTTAAAATTACTCCGGCTGAGAAGAGCGAAAAAAATGCTGAACGCGTTCTCGAAGCCGATGGCGCGATTGTTAATTATTTCCCAGGCGGAAAATTCATGTCACAAGCGGAAGCCAATGGAAATGCGGTTCTAACCGTGACGCCAACCGTTTCGACGCCGAAATCTGAAATCAAAAAATTACGCGCTCCAAAATTTGTCGCTGATTTTTTTGAGACGAATAATGACCTGAAAGTCTTCAACGCCGAGACGAACGGAATCGCCGAATTCACGCCGATGCAACCGACCGAAAAGCGCGTCAAGCGAACGCTAACGGGAACGAAAATGACGGCAAATTTTGCGCAGGAAAATCAGGATATTTCTGAACTCATCATTGATGGCAATGCGAAACTGGATGAAGGCGAACGCCACGCGACTGCTGCGAAAGCAAATTACATTGGCTCTTCGCGAACAGTGCTGATGCGCGGAAAACCGCAGCTCTGGGATAGCGTGATGCGTACCGATGCGCAGGAAATTGATGCGAATCTTGACAGCGGAGAAAGCGTTGCTCGCACTCGTGTGAGGACGACCTATTATAGCCAGTCAACCACCAACGGCGCGGCTCCCTTTAAGAAATCTAAATCTCCGGTGTTTGTTTCATCCGATCAGGCGACGTTTCGCCATCGTGAATCTGCGGCAAAATATGAAGGCAATGCGCGCGCATGGCAAGACGATAATTTCGTCCGTGGTGATATTTTGGAAATGGATAACGGTGAAAAAACGATGATTGCGACAGGCAACGCGCAATCGGCGCTTTACAACATGGAACGCGAAGTTGAAAAAGGAAAAAAAGAAATTGTTCCGGTTTTTGGAGCCGCCGATAAGATTCATTATTTCGATGCTCAGAAGCTGGTGCGCTATACGAATAACGTCAAAATCCGACAAGGGACAGATCAGATTGAATCAGTGAAAGCGGACGCGACTTTGGATGAAGATTACAAAATGACGCGATTTGTCGCCGAGCAAAATGTCGTCTTAACGCAACCGCAACGACGGGGAAAAGGCGAGAAGATGGATTACACCGCAGCCACAGATGAGGCAATATTAACAGGCAGTTTAGCGACTTTAGAGGACTTGGAACGCAAAGCAATGACCAAAAGTCCAAGATTGACTTTGCACTTACGCGATGCTAAGATCACCGCCAATGATGAGGGCGGCACGAACACGCGAGTGACGACCAAAGCGCGTATTAAATCGAAGTTGAGGCCTCAGTAGTGACTGACAAAATGAATCAGTTGAGCATCGAAGCAGAAGCGATGCCGAAAAGCGAAAAAAATATAATTGAGTCTTCGCAGCAACTGTTATCTGAAAAGCAATCATCATTAGGTTCTGTTGAATCATTACGTGCCGAAAACCTCAAAAAATCCTATCGTGCCCGCTGCGTCGTCAATAATGTTTCAATCTATGTGAATCCTGGCGAAATCGTCGGCTTACTTGGTCCGAACGGTGCAGGGAAAACTACGACCTTTTATATGGTCTTAGGGTTAGAACGCCCGGATGCTGGAAAAATTTGGTTGGGTGATCTCGATATTACAAGATTTGCCATCCATAAACGCGCAAGAAGTGGTATTAGTTATTTGCCCCAAGAGGCATCGGTCTTTCGAAAATTAACAGTTGAAGAAAATATTCTGGCAATTCTCGAAACGCTCAAGCTTTCGCGGCAGGAACGTTACGAAAAACTGGAACGGTTAATTGAAGATTTCAACCTGGGTCACGTCCGACGCAACAAAGGCTACGCGCTTTCCGGTGGAGAACGCAGGCGCACAGAAATTGCCCGTTGTTTGACGATTGAGCCAAAATTTATTTTACTGGATGAACCATTTGCGGGAATTGATCCAAAAGCAATTGATGACATTCAGCAGATTATTGCCGGACTCAGAGATCGTGGCATCGGAGTTTTGATAACGGATCATAACGTACGCGAGGCATTGGCAATTACCGACCGCGCGTACATCATTAACGAAGGGCAAAT
>JAYTCQ010000391.1:0-8385 GCA_043736395.1 Blastocatellia bacterium
TCCTCACGGTCGGGCTACTGCCACGGATCATACTGAAAAAGTCTCACAGAAATTCACAAATCCTCGCGCTTTTTCTAACGCTACATTTGCAGATTCTTCCGTCGCTTCACTGCTCTTCATCGCTTCAAACTCCGAAGCAATATTCTTCCATTCACCGTTCGTCAAACCTGACAACACGTAAATATTTTCAAATTCCCACAGTGCTTCTGACGAGATGAACGGATCAACTAACTGCGAATACAACGGAACTCGCGCAGCGGCGGCGGCGGCTTCGTAGGCTTCAAGCAAAGCCTGTTCATAGTTCTGGTGATGAATAAATGCTTGCGCTTGCGACAGATGCTTTTGGGCGTCTTCGATGACGGGGACGACTTCGGCAATCGTCGTTCCAGCGCATTCGCCGCGTACTCCGGTGCGGACGGTGAAGCGTTCGTTTTCGTGATCGTAATCATCGTAAAATTTCGGATTTTCATCATAAGCAGGAATCTTACGAAGCGGTTCCAGCACTTCTTTCAAGCGCTGATCGCCGATGCGGGCAATGAAGGAATTGAAATCTTCGCCCGCATTTTTTTCTGATTTGTGAAGGCTCAATAAAGATTCTACGACCTGCACCGAAGCCCGCGCGGGGAATTTTCCGACAATTTTTCCAGCTTTCGGATGCCCGTGATTTGATTGTCCGCCGATGAATAAAATATGTGAAGGAACGTTGCGACCGTCGTTCGAAACAGCTGCCGCGTGGAAGCCAATATTGGCTACGGCGTGTTGGGCGCAACCGTTCGGGCAGCCGGAAATCTTGATGCGCAGGTCACGATTTTCTTCGCGATAGGCGGCAAGACTTCCTTTAAAAAATGCTTCGGAGATTGCGCTGCCGAGTCCTCGTGCGGAAGCGATTCCTAAACGGCACGTATCTGCTCCGGGGCAGGCGGTCACATCGGCAATCGTTTCGGCTCCGGCATCGCCGAGTGAAACTTTGTTTAAGGCTTGATAAAGCGCGGGCAAATCTTCGACGCGTACCCACGGCAAAAACATATTTTGCTCAATCGAAACGCGTAATTCACCGGACGAAAATTGTCGGGCGATGTCCGCTAAATCTCGTGCGCTATCTGCCGTCACATCGCCTAATTTTGTGCGTACGTGAACGCCGCGAAATCCTTCCAAACGATGCGCGATAACAGAATCTTTCGCCCATTGCTGATAATTTTCATCTTCTGTAATCGGGTTCAGGACATTCAAATTTTGTGTCGTATTCAACTCAGCAGGAAGGTGAGCTTCTTTCAAAAATTCTGATAACGGTGGTAATTCGCCAATGATTTTGCGCTCTTCGTCAACGGCGGCTCGGAATTTTTCCCAGCCCATTGAATTGACTAAAAATTTCATCCGCGCTTTCATCCGCTGCTTGCGTTCGCCGTAGCGGTCAAAAATCCGAATCACCGCAATCGTAAAATTGAACATTTCTTCGACGGGCAAAAATTCAGAATAGACCTGCGCCAGAATCGGTGCGCTGCCCATTCCACCACCCACGTGGACGCGAAATCCGCGTTGCTCAACTCCATCAACGATGCGCGTTCTGGCGTGAAATCCAAGATCATGAAATGACAATGCCGAATGGTCATCGGCGCAACCTTCAAACGCAAATTTCATCTTGCGTCCCATATTTTGATTGTGTTTGTTACGCAACAAAAAGCTGAACAAAGCATCGGCGTACGGGTAAACATTAAAGGCTTCGTCGTGCGAGATTCCGGCACGATAACATGCAGTAATATTTCGAACCGTATTCCCACAAGCTTCGCGGGTTGTGATGCCAACTTCGCTCAATGAACGCAATAAAGCCGGAGCGTTTTCGAGTTCCAGATAATAAAGCTGCGCGTCTTCGCGGGTCGTGAAATGAATAAAACTGCTGGCGTATTTGTCCGCTACATCAGCGAGGCGCGTCAATTGATCCGCCGTCAAATATCCGCCGGGGATTTTGATGCGCTGCATCTGTACGCCATCCTGCCGTTGCGCGTACGTGCCGTACTGCAAACGCAATTTCTGCATCTTGGTTTCTCCAACCAAGCCCAGACGGAATTTTTTGATTTGCTGTTCGTAGTGTTCCATCTCGTCATGGACAGGTGCGAACGTTGATGAGGTAGCGAATTCGGTGGTGATTGCTGACATGAAAATCCTAAAATCTTAATGATAAAGAAACTAAAAACGCCCCAGCTCCTTGCTTAGAACCGAGGCGTTAAATCCTGATGCTGTTCTCACGTTGAGAATTTCATCTGTATGGATCAAACCGGTTCCACGGAGCGGGACAACAACACGATGCGCTGCATTTGTTCGGCTCAATTTGGATCGTAGTTTGATTCATAATTTTCAGAAAATTAACCTTACTGACTGGATGTCGGATTGTCAATATTCGGTTTGAATCTGTTGATAAGAAATTCAAATGAAGACTACACTATCGCGCGCTTGAAATTCGTCCATCCACGCCGGAATTCCTGACAATTTATTCCAGCGCAAATCCAATTTTTCCAGCTTTGGTAAGGCTCTCAACATCGCAGGAAATTCGGTCAATTTATTTGCACGCAAATCCAGATAGCGAAGATTTTTCAAATTGGTGATGGATTCCGGCAGCGAGGCGACTTGATTATTTCGCAGGTCAAGTTCGGTTAGATTGTGAAGCGCTCCGATTGATTCCGGTAACGCATTGATGCGATTTCCTTCCAGCATCAATTTCTTCAACTGCCCCAGCTTCCCGATGGATTGTGGCAGGGCTTCCAATTGATTTTTCATGACATGCAATTCTTTGAGCCTGCTTAAATTCCCGATCGAATCAGGCAGCGAACTCAGCTGATTGTTGTACAGCCGGAGTTCGATCAATTGATTTAGCGTCCCTACTAAATCCGGCAAGGCAGTCAATTGATTATCCGTCAGGTTGAGATAAATCAGGCTGTTTAGATTCGCAAAAGTTTGTGGAATTGCCGTCAGGCAATTATTGCTGATGTAAAGAAATTTGAGATTGGATAACTTCCCTATCGTCTCCGGTAAAGCTGCTAATTCATTGTGCCCCAAATCCAACATTTTAAGATTGGCGAGGCTCCCGATTTCATCAGGGAGAAAATCAAAATGATTCTCAGAAATATTCAAAATTTCAAGATTGGATAATTGCCAGACCGTGTCAGGGAGCCGTTTTAATTGATTGCTGTAGAGGCTCAGCTTTTTCAGATTTGATAAGTGCCCAATATTTGCAGGCAATGAATTCAGCAGGTTTCGATCAAGATCAAGGACTTCAAGCATTCCCTGCTCGCAAACTGAATCATCCAGCAATGATAATTTTTGTCCTGATAAGTCCAAACTTGTGGATGCTTCTTTTTCGGATGTATTTAGAATATCTGCCATTTTTCTGCTACTCGATTCCGGGCAATTATGCTGAGTTTTTCTTCTCTCGATTTTTTGGGTTCGTTGTAGCCGCGTTCGCCGTACGGTTGTAATTTATCCAACCATAAATCTTCCAAAAATGTTAATTCTTCGCGGTAATCGCGATCCATTTCAGCACCTGGCGTCAGTTCATCCAACACTTCAAACGCAAATTTTTCGCTGCCGAATTCATTCCATTCGGTCTGGAGAAATTTATTGGGATGCGTTCCGTTTTTTAAGTTTAGCCGATAGCGATTGAAAATTCCCGGCAGGTTGAGCGAAGAACTGATGAAGATTTTTTCATTAACAACATTTCGAATTTGAAAGACTCCCATCGGGCGATGAGATTGTTGATAGGATTTTTTCAGTTCTTTCTTTTTGGCATCCATCGCAGTTTTACATATTTTTTTCGGGCAGCCGATGGGTTGTGTGTTCCACCACAGATGAGACAGCTTCTGGCATTAATTCTTTGGTGATAATTGGTGAAGGATTTTGAAATTCATGTGATTCTGAAATTAAGTTTTTTTTGCGAGGAATCGTAAAATATAAGCCATTGATGATCAGCCCAACTCCAATCAGGAATGGAATGAGTCCTGCCAATGCCGGAAAAATCAGTGCTTCTAAGCCTGTGATGCCAAACACTAAAAATATTCCAAGTCCGACCGCTGCTGAAATCACTCCATTGCGAATTCCGCGCAATCGTTTCTCTTCCGGCGATTCCAGAAATTTTTCTATTTGCGGCAACACATCTTCGGCTACGCGTTTTAAGTCGCGGGACGATTCTATTTCATTGATTTTGAGAGCCACGGCACGCCCGATGGCTTCACGTGCGGAGACGGCAGAAGCGGTCAATGGATCAGGATTTTCCAGCGCCGAACGAACTCCACGTAAATCCGTCCCGCAGTTACGGCAAAATTGTTTCGGTTGATTTTCTTCGGCGGCGCAGTTTGGACAATACATAATTTTCTCTCACTCCTCCGATTAATACGTCGGTTGGGGATGAGAGGTTCACACTTCATTCAAAAAAGAACCATCGAAAGATGCTTACTCCATAATGGGTCATTAACAACGATTTTTCTCATCCACGAAGAACACGAAGGGACACTAAGAAAAACAATCATTTCAGGCATTGTCTTCGCTTTTTCCTTCGTGTCCCTTCGTGCTTCGTGGATAAAAACCTCAGATTGCTCCGTATGTTCATCAAAATTCCAGCTTTTTCAAATACTCCATACTGATCTTGATGCTTTCCAGCGGAGTCAACGAAGTAAAATCCTGCTCGACAAAATAGTGCTTCACGCCGGCCAATTTGCTCTTGGCGAGGATGCGTTTGAAATCCACTGTTCCGCGTCCGAGTTCCATTGTCCTTTGCTTCTTGCTCGCGTCCATATCCTTTACGTGGAAGGTAATAAAGCGTCCAGGATGTTTGGCGAAATACTCCAACGGGTCTTTGCCAGCAAACGAAATCCAACCCAAATCCATTTCCATTTTCACGGTATTTTTATCGCATTCGGCAAGGATCAAATCGTACGGCAACTTGCCTTCCAGAGCCTGAAATTCAAAATCGTGATTATGATAACCAAACGTCAATCCCGCCTTTTTACAGGCTTCGCCGGACTTATTCAAAACTTCGCAAAGTTTTTTGTAATCGTCCAGCGTCTTACGTTCGTCGGGCGCCAGGAACGGACAAATCACAATTCCATGTCCGACGGCTTTCGCCGTATCAATCACTTTGTTGACGTCAGTTTTAAGCGCAGCTAAAGCGAAATGTCCGGCAGGCGCGGTCACGCCCATCGCCGTTAACATGGTCTTCACATCTTTCGGGTCTTTGCCATAGTAATTCCCGAAAAATTCAAATTCTTTGTAGCCAACCGCAGCCACAGCTTTCAGGGTTCCTTCAAAATCTTTTCCCAGTTCATTTCGAACGGTATAAAGCTGGATGCCGGGAGATTTAATCTTCTGTTTGGCGAAAGTTTGTTCAGAAAGCATGGAGCCTCCGAGAGCGGCGAATGCAGCGGTTTGAATAAAGTTGCGACGGTTCATCACGAGTGGTTTCCTCCTCAGGGTTAGTGGTGGTAGTTGTGAAATCTGAAAATAATTTATCCGATGATGTCCTAAAACTAATCTGACAAACTACAGAATGCAATATTGCAAACACTTTTCACGAATGCTATAGAATGCAACAATGAAGTTGAACGCGAATTAGCCTACCTGAAATTATTGACGGTGGCATTTCGCTGGTTCATGACATTATACATTTAAAGAGGAATTTGCTTATGCTCCGAAGCATTACTTCTACCAATTTCAAAAACTGGACGCCCGTCCCGCTTCGGGCGGCACTCGGCTTAATCTTTCTCGCACACGGAATTCAAAAAGTATTCGGAGGCTTCGGCGGTCGCGGATTGCGAGCGTTCATGTATGCTGATCCGCCTTTTCACTGGATGTGGCCTGGCCCGATCTGGATGGGCGCGGCAGCCTTTGCTGAATTAATCGGCGGCGTGATGGTCTTCATCGGATTATTCACAAGAGTGGGAGCTTCCGCCATTTCCATGGTGATGCTCACGGCTTTATTTGGTGTGCATTGGGGAAATTTCTTCGCTCAGGATCGTGGCATCGAATTCCCGTTTGCCTTGCTTTGTATGGCAATTGCTTTAATTCACACAGGCGGCGGACGGTTTTCCGTTGATGCCCATTTACGGTTGTAAAAAGTACGATAGGCGTCTCCGCCTGTCGAATTCTTAAAATCAGGCACGATGCCTAACTTCCCTTGAGGCTCTTATGTCGAAGATGAAAATTTTATTAGTGGTGCTGGCAATTCCGGTGCTGATTGGTGCTATTTTTGCGGCTTACGTTTATGGCGCATTGCATCTCAACTATTCCAGTGGAGAGCGATCAGGATTTGTGCAGAAGCTCTCGAAAAAAGGCTGGGTTTGCAAAACCTGGGAAGGCGAAATGGCAATGGTTTCAATGCCAGGAACCGCGCCGGAAATTTTCAATTTCAGCGTCCGCGATGACGCCATTGCCGATAAAATTAACCGCAGTATGGGTAAGCGTGTAGCCTTAAGTTATGAACAACATAAAGGCGTCCCGACCACTTGTTTTGGTGAAACAGATTATTTTGTCGTAGATGTCAGACCAGTAGAATAATCCGCTAACACCCTTTAACTGCAAGACATTATTAAAAACTGTCATTGCTCTTTTTTCAAAAATAGAGCAATATTTAGCAGGATTAAGGTAGAAATAACCCGTATTTTGATGTCGGAAGTATAGTAGAAAAGATACTTCTCGTCAGAATCTGGCTGACGGATAACTTTTATGGAATCTACTAATATTCTGCTGGAAAAGGCGCTCGATTACACTGGATTATTTGCTCCAGCGGCGCTTGATATGAAGACCGCCGTAGCGAATTACGCCAAGCATTTATCCGGTAACTCGGCTGATTATTTATCGCGTTTTGTTCTGCCGGTTTTTCGACTGCGCGAATTTGAAGAAGCCTCTGCGCCGTACTTGCCCAAAGGAAATCCGGTATTTCCCTGGAAGCTGAGCGCGATCCCATCTCAAAATCTGCTCTCTGATCTGGAAGAAATTGTTGACTTCAATGTTTTTCACGCCCGCGATGAAAGCGCAGGTGCCGTCGTCGTTGATACGATTGAATTGAAAACCGATTCCGTCGAAGCCATTCAACGCGCTTCTTACTTGATCCCGCGAACGTTAAGTACGTATTTTGAAATTCCGATCATCCAAGACCCCGCAGACCTGCTTGAAGCAATTCTCGGATTCGGTTACCGCGCCAAAGTTAGAACTGGTGGACTTAAAGCAGAAGAATTCCCTGAAGCAATTCATCTCGCCAGATTTCTATGTCATTGCGCCAAGAGCAGAATTCCGCTGAAAGCCTCGGCAGCCTTACATCACGCCCTGACCGGAAATTACAAATTAACTCTCACGCCCGCCAGCGCTTCAGGGAAAATGTACGGGTTCTTAAATGTCATGCTCGCCACCGTGTTAGCGAGATATGACGCCGACGAAAGCGAAGTTGCACAGTTGCTAGAAGAAACTTCGCCCACCGCCTTTGCCTTCGAAGAAACCGGAATCCAGTGGCGCAGAAACAATCTGACAAATCATCAAATCAATATCGCACGCACGCAAGTAGCCATGGGATTCAGCTCCAGCTTATTCGAAGAACCGATGGCGGAGTTAAAGAAATTAAAACTGCGATAAAATGAGTCCGTACCGCGACCGATAGGGAGCGCAGTCTCGGCAGAGAAGAAGTGAGGTGAGTTTTCATTTTCCATTGAAAATTTGTCATTTGTAATTTGTCATTGCGCAAGACACTGTCATCGGAATCACCCAATGAAAAATGGAAATTCAACAATCGCAAATGGAAAATACCGTAAAACTTTTCCGCTGTGTTTCGTTGCCAAGACTGCGCTCCCTACCGGTCGCGGTACTGATCCAGTTACGTTATGCAACCAACCATCAAAACCCTGACTCCCAAAAAATTAATCGGCAAAAAAATCACCATGTCCTTAGCCGACAACAAAGTCGTCAGCCTCTGGCAATCGTTTATGCCAAGACGCAAAGAAATAAACAACACGATTTCTACTGCCTTATATTCAATGCAGGTCTACGACGAATCATTTGACTTTACAAAGCCAACGCAGGAATTTGAAAAATGGGCGGCAATGGAAGTTACAACCTTCGACTCTATCCCGGAGAGGATGGAACCTTTTGAGTTAGTCGGCGGGTTATACGCCGTATTTTTCTATAAAGGTTTAAGTACCGACAATTCTATCTTTCAGTATATCTTTGGCGAGTGGTTAGTAAGTTCAGAGTACTTATTAGATCACCGCCCTCACTTTGAAATCCTAGGCGACAAATATAAAAATAATGATCCAGATTCTGAAGAAGAAATTTGGATTCCAGTGAAGCCAAAAACAGTCAACTAGTAAGTGCCGCATCAAATCCAGATACGCCGTATGGCGCGGTACAGTA
>JAYTCQ010000392.1:0-14916 GCA_043736395.1 Blastocatellia bacterium
GCCCTTACTTCGTGCGGGCTTCTGCATTTTTTAGTGGAGCTTAATTTCTGAAGCATCAATCGGCGTCACTACATCATTGCCAGCGTCATTGAATTCACCTTCCCAACGCGCAACGACGGCAGTTGCGAGGCAGTTGCCAATCACGTTCGTCGCTGTGCGCGCCATGTCCATGAATTCATCTACGCCGAGGATCAGCGCGATGCCTTCGAGTGGTAATCCGAATTGTGCGAGTGTCCCTGCCAGCACAACCAACGAAGCACGTGGCACGGCGGCGATGCCTTTTGTCGAAAGCATCAATGTCAACAACATCGAAACCTGCTGTCCGATTGTCAATTGAACGTTGGCGGCCTGGGCAACGAAAACTGCGGCAAGCGAAAGATACAACGTGGAGCCGTCAAGATTGAAGCTATAACCAAGCGGTAAAATAAAGCTCACGATGCGGCGCGGTACGCCTAATCGCTCCATATTTTCTAACGCTTTTGGAAACGCGGATTCGCTTGAAGTCGTCACAAAAGCGAGTGTCGCGGGTTCGCGTACCAGTTGAATAAATCGCTTAATTGGCAAGCGAATCAATAACGCGACCG
Organism: Blastocatellia bacterium; assembly: GCA_043736395.1. GTDB lineage: Bacteria > Acidobacteriota > Blastocatellia > RBC074 > RBC074 > JAFDVL01. Next base: position 585 of record JAYTCQ010000392.1, read on the forward strand.
GAAGCAAAACAATCAAAATAAATACTGCGAGCGCACCGTAAAGCGTCAAAATTAATTTGCCCAAATTCCACAAGACGCCCAAGCCTTTATTGCCGACGGTCACGGCGATGGCTGCGCCCACACCCCACGGCGCGAACTTCATTACCATTGCCGTGAATTTAAACATCGCTTCGGACAACGATTCACAAAACTGAACCATCGGTTTTGCTTTTTCACCGATACCTGCGAGAGCGACAGCAAAGAGCAAGCTGAAGGCGACGATTTGCAGCACATCGTTTTCCGCCATGGATTTAATAATGCTGGTCGGAAAGACATTGACGATGTGATCCTGCGGCGTCATTTTGCCTGCGCGCGCGGCGATTTCTTTGGCTTCGGCACTTTGTTCACTGGGCAAATTTACGCCCAAGCCAGGCTTCGTAATATTCACGGCAACCAATCCAATCACTAATGCCAGCAGTGTCGCAAAGGTGAAATACGCCATCGCTTTCACGCCGATGCGTCCAACTTTTTTCATGTCGCCTGCACCTGCGATGCCGACAACTAACGTCGAAAAAATCAGTGGGGCGATGATGACTTTGATGAGGCTCAGGAAGATGCGACTAAGCACGCGTACCCATTGAATGGCGATCTCTTTCGCGTGCGGATCAGTATCAAAAAATTGATGAATCAGCCAACCTACAAAAATACCAATTCCGAGACCAATGAAAATTTGATGCGTGAGCGTGAGTTTGAATTTATTTGACATAGGAAAAGATGCTGGATTTTAGATGCTGGATGCTAGATGGCACGTGGCGGAGCAGATCGGTTTTACCCAATATCTAACATCCAACATCTAGCATCTTTTATCCAGCATCTGTCTTTCAAATACTTCGCCAAAATGCTTGGCAGCAATTTCGGCAACGGTTGCGATTTCGATTTTAGTTTCGAGAATTTTCTCGAGTGACGTGACGCCGTGTCCCTGAATTCCGCACGGGACAATCAGATCAAAATATTCAAGGTTAGTTGTGATATTAAAGGCAAATCCATGCATTGTGACCCAGCGCGAAAGACGAATGCCAATTGCTGCCAATTTGTCATTGCCGACCCAGACGCCTACATGTTCGCCTCCACGCGGTTCGGCTTCGACTCCGAAATCGTGGGCGGTTCGCACTAAAACTTCTTGAATATTTCTGACGTAACGACGCACGTCTTGCGCGTCAGGAGCTAAGCTGATGATGGGGTAACCGACGAGCTGCCCTGGCCCGTGATAAGTAACATCGCCGCCGCGTCCCGTTTCAAATAATTCAATCTTCTTTTCGGTTCGCGTTTGTTCGTCTACCAAAATATTGGCGCGATTGGCGGCGCGTCCTAGTGTAATTACGTGAGGATGTTCAAGCAAGAGCAGCGTATCAGAAATTTCATTTCGCTTGCGGGAATCATGCAAGGATTGCTGTAACGCTAAGGCTTCAGCGTAGGGAGTGCGTCCAAGATAACGATATTCGCAAACTCGCATTACACAATATTACAGGAGCGCAAGCGCAACAAAAGTTTTCGCCGGACAATTCCATAAAGCAATGGAACGCCCGGCGAAATGGAGATTGATTTAAACTTTATACCAACGCTGAAAAATCTGTCGTCTCCAAAGTCGTTCTCATCAACGCCAGGAATTGATCACCGATGGCTCCATCAATAATGCGATGATCGAACGACAGGCTCAACACACCGATATGACGAATAGCAATGACTTCACCATCAGGCGTATCCATTACCCAGGCGCGTTTGTGAATTCCGCCTACGCCGAGAATGGCCACCTGCGGCTGATTAATTACTGGAGTCGCTGTTAATCCACCGTACAAACCAAAATTCGTGATGGAGAAAGTTCCACCAGAGACTTCATCCGGCTTGAGCTGTTTGCCGCGAGCGCGACCCGCCAGATCATTTGTAGCGCGAGCCAGACCCAGCAGATTCATCGAATCCGCCTGCTTGATAACTGGAACAATTAATCCCCAGTCAAGGGCGACTGCGATGCCAATATTGATGTCTTGCTTGTACACAATATTGTCGCCGTCAACCGAAGAATTAATCACGGGTAAGGCCTTAATGGCATCAACTGCGGCTTTGATGATAAACGGCATAAAGGTGAGCTTCGTACCATTTTGCGCTTCGAAATTTTTCTTCACGCGATCACGCAGACGCGCAATGTTAGTGAAATCAACTTCAAAAAATGTCGTCACATGCGCCGAAGTTTTCTTGCTCAAAATCATGTGATCGGCGATGGACTTGCGCATCTTCGTCATCGGTTCGACCTTGACGCGTTCGCCTGGAGCAAAGACTGGCGTGGAGGCCGGTGCTTTGGCAGCTGGGGCCGGAGCCGCCGCTGGCGGAGCGGCTGCTGGAGCCGCCGTTGGATTCTGCACAAAATTCAAAATATCTTTTTTGGTGACGCGACCTGAAATTCCAGTTCCGGCCACCAGCGCAATATTGACGTTTTTATCCGCCGCAATTTTGCGTACGACAGGCGAAGATTTCACACGGCGAAGTTCTTCAACTGATCCAGCTTTGACCGGAGCCGGAGCCACAGCTGGCGTTGAAGCAACAGGTGCGGGTGCTGCAACTGGCGCAGGTGCTGACGGTGGAGCGGCGACAGGCACAGGAGCGACACTGGCTCCCGCTTCGCCGATGGTTGCCACTACTGAACTGACAGCAACGGTTTCACCTTCCTGCGCGGCGATGGCGAGTAAAACTCCCGCCGCCGTCGAAGGAATTTCGGCATCTACTTTATCCGTTGAAATTTCGAATAATGGTTCGTCTTTCTGGACGGTCTCACCGACTTTTTTCAACCAACGAACAATCGTTCCTTCCGCAATTGATTCACCAAGTTGCGGCATCACAATGCTCGTCACATTTCCACTTGCCGCCACTGGAGCGGGAGTCGTCGCCGGAGCCTCAACGGGCGCAGGAGCTGCTGCCGCTGGTGGAGGCGGAGTAAAAGGAGCCGGAGCCGCGACAGGCGCAGGTGCAGCAGCTGGAGCAGGCGCTTCGCCGGATTCACCCAATTGAGCAATCACAGCATTCACATTCACCGTGTCGCCTTCGTTCGCCAGGATAGCGATTAACGTTCCGGCAGCCGTCGAAGGAATTTCTGCGTCTACTTTGTCGGTCGAAATTTCCAGCAACGGTTCATCACGCTGCACCGTATCTCCAACTTTTTTCAACCATCGCACAATGGTTCCTTCGGCAATGGATTCGCCAAGCTGTGGCATTACAATATCTGTAGGCATTTATCTCTCCTGAAGCGGTGATTGGTGGCTAGTGGCTGGTGTTTTTTACCAACCACTAACTACCAGCCACCATTTAAAATTACATGTTCAGCGCCATTCCGTGAACGGCTTCGGCGGCTTCCATCATGGATTCAGACAACGTCGGATGCGCGTGCATAATGTGTCCTAATTCTTCAGCGGTACATTCTAGTCCCATCGCTACCGAAGCTTCCGCCAGCAAATCTGTCGCGTGCGGGCCGATGATGTGAACGCCGAGAACTTCATCATATTTGGCATCAGCTACGACTTTGATAAAGCCATCGGTTTCGCCAATAATTTTTGCTTTACCGAGCGCTGAGAACGGGAATTTTCCAACTTTAACTTCGTAGCCTTTTTCCTTGGCTTTAGCTTCGGTTAGTCCGATACTGCCAATCTCCGGGAAGCAATACGTGCAATTTGGAACCAAGCCGTAATTGATCGGATGTGGATTTTTCCCGGCAATATGTTCAGCCGCGACACAGCCTTCTTTCGCTGCAACGTGTGCGAGCCACGGGGTTGGAATGACATCGCCAATCGCGTACACATTCGGTTCCGCCGTGCGCATAAATTCATCAATCTTGATGTAGCCGCGCTCGACTTCCAACTTCGTACCTTCGACGCCCAAACCATCTGTTACGGCGCGTCGTCCGGTCGCCACCAGCAAAGTTTCACAGGTAATTTTCCCCTCTTTGCCTTTGCTATCCAGATAAGAAATTTCGACGCTGTCGCCGTTGACCGTGGCGCCTTGAAAACGCGTGTCGGTCAATATATTAATTTTACGTTTCTTGTAAACGCGGCTGAGTTCTTTGGAAACCTCTTCGTCTTCGATGGGGACGAGACGCGGCAATAATTCCATAATCGTGACTTCGCTGCCCATGTGATTAAAGACCGAAGCGAACTCAACACCGACTGCGCCAGCACCGAGCACAACCAATGATTTCGGGACTTCGCGGAGTTCCAGCAATTCATCGCTGGTGACAATGCGCGGCGAATTCACTTCCAACCCCGGCAATAAACGCGGAGCCGAACCGGTCGCAATAATAATATTTTTGGTGTCAATACTTTCAACTGCGCCTTCAGCGTTGGTGACGTTCACTTTGCCTTTTCCTGCCAGCGATCCGGTTCCTTTAAAAACCGTAATCTTGTTTTTCTTCATCAGAAAGGCGACGCCTTTGGAGAGCTGATCCACGATTTTATTTTTACGCTGGTAGACGTTTTCGAAGTTGATTTTGAAATCACTGACTTCGACGCCAAATTCAGCCGCGTGCTTCATCGTGTCTACGAGTTGCGCCGAGTGCAAATATTGCTTGGTCGGAATACAGCCACGCAACAAACACGTCCCTCCGAGATTTGGATCGCGCTCCACAATCGCTGTTTTTAATCCTAATTGTGCGGCACGGATCGCAGCGGAATATCCGCCCGGCCCCGCGCCAATAATTGTGACATCAAAAATTTCTGCCATGTAATCCTCAAGCTTTTAAATGAACCGCCCTTGAAGCTAACAGCTTCGACTGAACAACTCAAAAAAATAGCCACGTCCTGATGGACGGGCTGCGGTGTAAGTAAGATTTTTAACTAAGAGTCCCATTCGCAAAATAGCGTAAACATTGGTATCGAACCAAACAGTGATGATAATCGGCGGAGTGCTGCTTTGCAAATGAACTATGGAGATTCTTAAACTCTGTTGCAATGCCGGAACCATATTGCAATTGTAAATTATTTTGAATCGAATAGAATTAGCTTATGCAAAACGTGGTTCACGCAGGCAGGCTCAGGTCAATGAAGGTGAAGCGATGAACTTTGAATGGCATCCGGCAAAAGCCGAAATCAATTTGGCTAAACACGGCGTTTCGTTTAAGGAAGCGCAGGAAACTTTTGATGATGAAAACGGAATTGTTTTCCCCGATGAAATTCATTCAGAAGGAGAGTCACGTTTTCGCCTGCTTGGCGCATCTCAATTGCATTTATTGGTTGTGACCTACACCCTGCGAATGGATGAGAACGGACACGAAATAATCCGGTTAATTTCCGCACGGCAGGCGGAACGCTGGGAAAAGAGGCAATACTATGAATTCTAAAAAAAAGATTGGCGATATTGTTTCGATAGAAGTCACAGAAGAAAATTATCAGGAAGCTCTTGATAAGGGAATTGCACCGGATGAAATGTTAGCTGTTGGCAAGCATTACGGTGTCAGAGGCGGTTTTGCGTTACGAAAGCAAATCTCCTCCGAAGAATGGGAACGGGTTCAACGCGGCGAAACTGTCGTTTCTATCCGACCGGATGATGTATTAATCAAGCTCGCGCCGGATGTCTCAGAAGTGTTTACATCATCTGATCAGGTGAATGAAGTTTTGCGTCAAATTATTCGAGAGAAAAAAGCAGCTTAATCAAGCTTTGAGAGAAGGAAAACAATTAACGCGAAAGCGAAAAAATCAGCTAAATTCCGAGCAAATGGTGGCTCCTGTAGGATTCGAACCTACAACCAAAGGATTATGAGTCCTCTGCTCTAACCGTTGAGCTAAGGAGCCGCAAAAAATTCCCGCAAAGCGGCGCACATCTTATGGTGAGTTCACTCCCACCGTCAAGCAATGCCCTCGATTATCATTTCCTGGATTTTAGCTTGCTTCCCGATTTCACTTTGCCGATTGAGGCGAGTCGAAGCGAAGCCGCAGCTGCGCGAAATCTGACGGCATCGTTTTTATCGTCCATTAATGGCAGGACTTCGCTTAGAACTTCAGGACGATTTCTCACCGCCAAAGAATGCACAGCCGCCGCCCTGACTGACCAGCTTTTATCGTCAAGCGAGTCTCGCAAAGCCTGCAACGATGCCACATCTTTCTCATTCGCCAACATCGTAGCCACCAACGCGCGTCCTGACATTCCGGCATCTTTTAAAATTGCTTCCAATGAAGCCGCACCGAATCCTGCGCCTGGAATCGGAATCATCCCGATTCCCTCTTTCAATGCCATTCGCATCATCGCCGGACGATTTTGGAGTAATTGAACAACACCGCGTTTTTGAGTTGTGAGGTAATTTGAAGTATTTTTCTTTTCTCCCTGAAGGACATCAATCAAGACTTCACGACCCAGCGGTTGCCCCAATTGAAATAATCCTGACGCAGCGGCATACGCCACTTCGGGAATTTCACTGTTCACCGTAGTTGTTAATAGTTCAATCGCGCGTTTATTTTTTAGTGAGCCTAACGTCGCGCAGGTTGCGACTTGCACGTCTACATCTTTGTCGCTCAAGGCATTCGAGAGGCGAGTAAAAACTTCATTGGACGAACCTGCTAAACCAAGCGCGATGACTGCATCTTTGCGCTTCACCGGATTTTTGTCGGCTAAGCCCTGATCGAGGATTTGCCACGCTTTCGTGGAAGATTCCTGCGCGAAAACAGGCATTAGTAAAAACAGGAATGCAGCGAAAAATAAGGGGATTTTTTTCATCATGGCCATTTACCTTTTAGTGATAAATCACAGTTGAGCCAACGCGAGTTGTAATTCTTTTTCTTCGTTCTGGTGAACGGTTCTGAGGTCAATCAAAAATCTGTCGTCTTCAATCCGACCAATAATTGGCGGCGTTTGATTACGCAATTTTATTTCGAGTTGTGACGCGCTTAAGCCTTCACAAATAACTTGAAGCAGCTTCGTCGGCAAGGCCGCGTCCGGCGCAGAGCCTCCGCCAACCATCGAATTTCCGTCAATTAATTTCAGAGTCAATTTTTCACTTTTGGCGCGGCGAAGGAAAGCTTTAGCACGTTTTTCAATTTCACTTTTTGATGCCGATAACGCACTGACAACAGGAATTTCGGTTGTCGCATTTCCTTTGATGTACGTCGCCAATGTTGCTTCGAGAGCCGCAAAAATCAGCTTGTCCACACGAAAGGCCCGCATGAGCGGATTGCGTTTGATGCGTTCGATATATTCGCGTTTGCCGAGGATAATTCCCGCCTGTGGGCCACCTAATAATTTATCTCCGCTGATGGCGAGCAGCGGAACTCCGGCTTGCAGGGAATGCTGCACTGAAGGCTCGCCCTGAATTCCAAACGGACGCAAATCCAACAACGCTCCGCTGCCTAAATCTTCAAAAAATGGAATGTTATATTTCTGCGAAAGCTCTGTCAGCTCCTGTAATGACGGGCTTTCTGTGAAGCCGACGATGCGATAATTTGATGTATGAGAGCGCAGCAGAATTTTCGTTTTTTCGTTGATGACTTTTTCGTAATCGCCAATTCGAGTGCGATTCGTGGTGCCAACTTCGCGCAGTGTTCCACCGGATTTTTCAATCACATCGGGCAAGCGATAGGCTCCGCCGATCTCAACTAATTCTCCGCGCGAGACAACAATTTCGCCGCCTTCCGCGAGCGTATTCAGCGTCAAATAAACAGCTGCCGCACAATTGTTGACGACCGCCACAGCTTCACAGCCCAACCAGTCGCGAAGCATTTCTTCCAGGCCTGTTCCGCGCTTGCCACGCGCTCCCGTCGCCAGATCAAATTCAAGATTGCAATATCTGCTGGCAGCCTCCTGAATCGCATCCAGAGCAGATTTACTGAGGGGCGCGCGACCTAAATTTGTATGCAGTACAACGCCTGTCGCGTTAATGACACGCTGCGTTAACGCCTGTTGTTTTTTCACAAATCGTTGCTGCAATTTTTGCTCAATCATTTCCTCGTCAGAATTTTCCAAGCCGTTGCGTAACGCAACGCGGACTTCATCAAGGACTTCGCGCAGGCGGTCACGTACCGCTTCACGCCCGTGCATTTGGATCAATGTTTGCAGGCTTTCCCGTTGCAATAGCGAATCCACGGCTGGCAAATTTCTGAGTTTTTGTTCAGGAGTCATCACTTCGTAGTTCTAGTTTGATACTTCATCATCAGCACAACAAAAATTGCGCAATCAATCGTCAACGCTAAAAATGTTACGTAATACAAAACACCCGGCCCAACGGTTGTGAAAAATTGTCCCACGATAAACGGCAGGATCATCGAGCCGCCGCTGGACGCCGAAAATAAATATCCGGTTAGCTTGCCGCTCAACGTCATTCTTCGTTCGGCAAATGCGAGCATCGTCGGGAATATCGAAGCCATCGAAAGTCCCATCACGCAACTCGCGACCCACAATACCGAGACCGAATTTGACCACATCAGAATCGCTCCGACGCTTAAAAAACAGCCTATAAAATCAGTGATTAAAATCGTGCGCGGTCTGAATCTACTCGCAAAAATTATCGCCAGCAACCTGCCAAAAGTGAAGACGAATAAAAATGTCGAACTTAATTTATACGCTGTGCTCTTGTCTCCGAGTTTGGCTTCGGTCGTGTAAGTATTAAGCCAACTAATGACTGAAGCTTCAAGGCCGGTATATAGAAAAAAGAAACATCCGACCAAAATCGCCAGCGGTAAAATCAGCGGCGGTGCTGGTTCATCTTCTGAAACCTGCGGATGAGACGGACTGGGCAATCGAAAAAACATCACCAGCACCGGGATCGCCAACATCGAAAGCGCTGCATACACCCAAACAATGCCGCCGCTCAATCGTTCAACCTGTTCGACGATCAATGGCGAAATCGCTGATCCGAGGCCCCAGGAAAAATGTAGTCCGGTCAATAACGGCCCGATGTTTCTACCGCGATTCGACCACAACACCATCGTATTGCCGCCAACATTCAAAAGGCTGCCGGATAAGCCCTGCAATAAAAACAGGAACAGCACCACAAATAAATTTGGAGCCAGCGGAACCAGCGCTGAGAAGAATGCCATCCCCGATAATCCGGCAAAAAGGACGCGATGCCCGGGAAGTTTATCAAAAATTCTGCCGCCCAAAATTGAACCGATAAAAAATCCCAGCGAGCGAAACATGAAGGCATAACTGAGCTGATCAAGGCTGACTACAAGATTTTTCGCTAGTACGGTCAGAGTTGACCCTAGTGCCATCATGATCAATCCCAGCACTAAAAATGCGGTGTAATAGGTTCCTAACAAAAGCTTTCGATCATCGCGTGTTTCGTTTTCAGCTAATGTGGTTGTCGCCGTAGATTTCATCTTTTCAGTAATAATTCCTGTCGTTAATAAAGCAGCCATCATCCCAGCATTACCGCTGATCTGCAACCACGGCGTACGCAATTCAAAGAATCCTAAAATCGTGGTATCTTCGCTTCTTAAAAATCGGTGACAAAAATTATTTATGCTATGAACGTTGTGCTTTGATTCGTTAAGTATAACGACTGAACTGCTCTTGAACTAACAGTTCAAGTTACTATTTTGAGGAGATTTTCAATGCTACTGGAAGGCAAAAACGGTTTGATTTTGGGCGTCGCAAATAAAGCCAGCATCGCGTGGGCGATTGCGCAGTCGTGTGCGAACGCGGGCGCGAAACTTGCATTCAATTATCAAACCGAACGATTGCGAGAAAATGTCGAAGATCTCGCCGCGACAATTCCCGGTTCAAAAACTTACGTTTGTGACGCTGGCAACGACGAAGAAATCGCGGCGATGATTAAGGCTTACGAAGCGGATTACGGCAAGCTTGATTTCCTGGTGCATTCCATCGCCTATGCGCCACGCGAAGCGCTGACTGGTGAATTCATCAACACCACACGCGATGATTTCAAAATCGCTCTCGAAGTCAGTGCTTATTCCTTAGTCGCAGTCACGCGTGCAGCGTTACCGATCATGAATGAAAATGCTTCGATCATTACACTGACTTATCTCGGAGCAGAACGCGTCGTCCCACATTACAACGTGATGGGAGTTGCGAAAGCCGCGCTGGAAGCCACCGTGCGTTATCTTGCCAGCGACCTTGGCCCTAAAACAATTCGCGTCAACGCAATTTCGGCTGGCCCGATTCGCACACTCGCTGCCCGTGGCGTTTCCGGCATTACGAATATGGTCGCGCATCACCGTGAAGTCGCACCGCTGCGCAAGGCTACGGAACAATCCGAAGTCGGCGACACCGGATTATTTTTAGCGAGCAGCCTGTCACGCGGCATTACCGGCGAAATTATTTATGTGGATGGCGGCTACCATATTTTAGGAACGCTCGCGCCAATGGGATAAGTTTGATTAATTACTTTCAGAGTAAATCTTTAACAGCTCTTCGTTTAGAATTGTAATCGTATGCTCGGAAATGGAAATTAATTCGTCCTGTTGAAGTCGGGTGAGCGCGCGTGAAGTAACATCCCGAACGGATCCAATTCTTGCGGCAAGCTGTTGGTTGGAAAGCTGGCGAGCGAAAACAATTCCTTTCGGGGTTCGTTTTCCGTGCTGGCGCGCTTCAGCCAACAGCACTTGCGCCAATCGTTGACGGACTTCGCGCAGGGACAGCGTCTCAATTAATTCAGCGTGGCGGCGCAGGCGTTGCGACATTAATTGCAACGCAGTCAGAGCGAATGGCGGATAGTCCAGACAGAGCTTTCGAATCGCCTGCTTGTCCACGAATAACAACACCGAATCCTCTTCTGCCGCAACCGTCGCCGGATAGGTTCCCTCATCAAAAACAATCAGCTCGGCAATGGTAAATCCGGCTCGTTCGACATGTAAAATTTGTTCGCGCCCATCCACGCTTTCCCGATAAGCGCGGACACTACCAGACACAATCACAAATAACCCGTGCGCTGCTTCCCCGGCGGAGAATAAAATCTCATTTGGCTGAAGCTTCCGTTCATGGGAAGATAACGCTAGTTCTTTTAACTGATCGTCATCTAAATTTTGAAAAAGCGTGGACTTTTTTAAGGCGCTGACTTTATCAATCATCATGTGATTTTACTTTCGGAATAATAAAAATTACGTGTATGACTTTTATCATATCCTGTTCGTCCAACTTAGACGAAACTTCAATTTAGTCGTAGAGATTTCAAAAAGGAATAAAGCTTATGTCCGGTGGTTGTCCAATGAAATATTTTCCAAAATTATCTATTGGGATTGTCATTTTTATCGCGGCATTTTTCGCCGCGCATAAATTGGGATGGTTCTAAAGGTGCGGATTCATACAATGCAAATCATAAATTTAAAACAAGAGATCGAGTTTAATGAAAGCAAATTCAACAAAAAACTTTTGTGCAATGATGCGGCAGGAAAACTGGCTTTGCTGTGCCTGAAAACAGGGCAAAGCGTCCCTGAGCATTCGGCTCCCGGCGTTGTGACCGTCACGGTTATCAGCGGACGCATTCAATTTTCCGAAGGCTCTGAACAGGCGGAAATGTCGGAAGGAATGGTCGTGCGATTAGCTCCGCGCAGTTTGCACGCGCTGACAGCATTAGAAGATTCTGCCGTGTTTGTGGCTATTTCATCGGAAGCTGCAAAGCAACCGATTGCCACAGAAATCGTTGCTCTTGATTTGCGTTCGGTTGAGCGTCCACAACGTCACGCTTTGGTTTTTGAGGCGGTAGATAAATTGCCTCTGGGTGGGAGCCTGGTTCTGACAAACGATCACGATCCAGTGCATTTACAGAGGCAGATGGATCAAATTTACCCGGGCGAAGTGAGCTGGGAATATCTGGAAAATGGCCCACAGGATTTTCGTTTGCGTCTGACCCGCATCGCTCTGCCGACAGTTAAATCCTCATCTTCAGCAATAGCGTAAGCGGTGACAAAGAACCTGTGATTATGGTCAGAGACAGCAAGCTCGCAAAAAAAATCATCGTACTTATTGTCTTTCTGGCAGCTTTTTTCGGTGCGGTTGATTATACAAAATTCCTGTCTTCATCGGCTTTTTTACAGCAGCAATTATTCGAGCACGACGCTATTAATTATCAACAAGCTGACCCGACAGATGCCATTGCCGCGCTGCAACAACGTCTGGATAAGGGCGAAGTGAAGCTGGATTATTCCGAAGATCGCGGCGGTTATCTGCAATCCGTCCTGAAATTATTACGTGTCCCAATCTCTTCTCAAGGGTTGGTCTTTTCTAAAACCAGCCTTCAGCTTTTTCGCATTTCCCCTTCCAATCCTCGCGCGATTTATTTCAATGATGATGTTTATGTCGGTTGGGTACGCGGTGGCGAAGTCCTGGAAATCTCTACGACTGATCCAAATTTAGGTGCTGTTTTTTATGTGCTGGAACAGAAGGCTGATAGCACTCCGAGATTTGTGCGGAGTATGGAATGCCTGCAATGCCATTCTTCGCGTAACACCAAAGATGTTCCCGGTCATCTTGTTCGTTCAATTTTTCCTGATGTAAGCGGCTATGGAATCGCGCCGATGGGATCGCACGTCACCGATCATTCCAGCCCATTAAAAGAACGCTGGGGCGGATGGTACGTCACAGGATCACACGGCAATCTCAGGCATCTCGGAAATTTAATTTTCAACCCGAGAGAGAAACCGGATGAGATTGAGCGTACCGAAGGGTTAAATTTATTGAGCCTTGCTAAGAAAGTAAATTTGACGGGTTATGCCTCCATCAACAGTGACATCGTAGCTTTAATGACACTGGAACATCAGACGCAAATGCACAATCTGATTGCTCGGCTAAATTACGAAACACGCATCGCTTTGCAACAACAAGCCGCTATCAATGAAGCCTTGAAAATTCCCAATGATGAATTAAGAGACAGTACGCGGCGGCGCATAGAAAATGCTGGTAATGAACTTGTGAAATATCTTTTGTTCGTGGGTGAAGCGAAATTGAATGCACAAATAAAAGGCACTACTAATTTTGCGCAGGAATTTTCAGCGGCGGGAATCAAAGATAAAAAAGGTCGTTCGTTACGTGAATTTGATTTGCAGCAGCGGCTTTTCAAATACCCTTGTAGCTTTTTAATTTACTCCGAAGCATTTGATGCCTTGCCTCCGGTCGCACTTGAATTTGTGTACCGCAAGCTTTGGCTGATCCTCAGCGGACAAGATTCAGACAAAACATTTGAGGCTGTTTCAACTGCTGATCGTCAAGCAATTTTAGAAATCCTCCGTGATACAAAGCAGAACCTACCAGCTTTTTTTCAAACAAAAAATCAAAAAAATAAGTAGCCAGAATAAATAGTGGAGCGGTTAGGCGCGGGCTTCAGATGCGCTATTAATATGCTACTATCAGGCATTCTTAATAGTTAGAAGTTTTTTCACTCTGTATGTCTGAACTAAATAATTCTCTAGTTTTTCACGATCCAGAACAACGGCGGTGGCGACGTTTCAAACGTACAGCCCAAATTGTTGGCGGGACGCTTTCCATCATCTTCGGTGTCTTATTTGTCAGCATACTGGTCAATCCGGTGTTGCCAGCACTGGGCTTAATTTCATCAAAAATTCTGCCGCAAGCGCATCACATCGCTCCGCCTCTTCCGGTCAAACCGCAAACCCATCGCTGGCGCAAATTTCAAAATACCAAATCGAACCTCAACGAATATCTCAATCAAAATCAACCTGTCGTACTGCCTGCTGCTTCCACTTTTGTCAACGGCAAAACAGAACTCATCGGATTTTATGTGAACTGGGATGACACCAGCTTCACTTCACTCAAGAAAAATCTAACGCAACTGGATAAGCTGATTCCTGAATGGCTGCATCTGACCAATGCGGATGGGACGATCAGCGTTGATGATCCGTCGAAGCTCAAACAAACGCTTGATTATATTCGTCAGCACCGACCTGATTTAGCGATTGCTCCGCTCGTCAATAATTTTCGCTCCGATGGGTTGGAATGGGAACGGGATAAACTAGCGACGATGCTGGCTAATCCTGCGGCGCGAACGAATGCCATCAAAAATCTGCTGAATTTTGTGCAGCACAATAAATTCGCAGGCATCAGCATTGATTTTGAAAATGTTCCGTCAACCAGTCAAAAAGATTTGCGGCAATTCATGGTTGAGTTATATGCGACATTTCATCCACTGGGGTTAGAAATTTCGCAATCAGTTCCGCTCGATGATCCTTCGTTCGATTACAAAGGCCTCAGCGAAGTTGCGGATTACCTAATTTTAATGGCGTATGACGAACACGAAAACGAAACTGAGCCTGGCCCCATCGCGTCACAAAATTGGTACACGCAAGCGCTACAAAACCGCTTTGCTGAGTTGCCCTCGAATAAATATGTGATTGCGATTGGAAGTTATGGCTAT
>JAYTCQ010000393.1:0-12462 GCA_043736395.1 Blastocatellia bacterium
TTTGTCTTGGGCGATTGTGGTCTCGTTAACATAATTTCCTTTAAAATTTGATATTAGGTGAGGAAATTATTTTTTATCCTTCGACAGCGACTGGTTGGGGACTCTTCAGGACTAATTGTTTTTCAGCTTTTGAGACTAATTTCTTCAAGTCGCTTTCATTTTGGAACTGTTGGGCAATATAAATACAGCTTCCGGAAAGGGCAAAAATTGTATAGATCAATTCTAAATCTTCTTTACTCGCAAAAAAGGCCGAGGCCATATAGCCGCAAATGCCGACCTGCATGCCGTGAGCATATTTGATTAAATGGGAACGCGGAGCATGCGCTTCCAGTATTTTCTTTGTTCTGGCAAATCGAAAATAACTAAGTCCTAGCGAAGCAAGGAAAAAGATTAAGGCCGGTACTCCACAATCAGCCAGAATTTGGAAATAAGCATTATGCGCCATGCGTGCGTCTGCCGGATCACCGTATTGTCCGTAGACGATTAAAATATTTCTCACTCCGACCCCAAAGAAGGGATGCGCGGCGGCGATTTTCATGCTCACTTCCCAGGCTCGTAAGCGTTGTTGCGCCGAGTTATCTTCTGTGGTTGCTGTTTGGATCGTGCCGACACGATTTCGAACTCCCTCCGGACCATAATTGAAGAATAAATAACCACCTAAGGCGACCGCCAGCAGGGCTGGAACTTTCCATCTCGACTTTAAAGCCATGAACAATAGGGCTGCGCATAAGCCTAGAAAACCACCGCGTGAATAGGTGAAAAGTATGGTTACGAATGTAGTGAATGAAAATCCATAATAAAGGTACTTAAGCCACTTGTGCGTTTGTGCCTGGGCGAAATAGAACATCATCGGAAAAGCGGTATCCAGCAGGATAGCATAGTCATTATTGTCTTCGTATCCACCGCCCGGTCCGTAAACGCGCAGGCCACCAGAATAAATAATGCCGACCATCGAGCGCAACGTCAGCACGCCAATCGAACCAAGCGAAATCATTAAGACCCATCGCACTCGGTCTTCGGTATCCGTCATCGCCGTGATGAAGAGCGCGATGACGAAAATCTTCATGAATTCTGTATATTTGGGCTGCGAGAACTGAGGATTAAACGCCAACGTTGTGGCCAACGTGTATTGCAAAATGAGCAGCAGGATCAGGATATTGTATCGCAATTTCAACCCATGATTAGCCATCTCGAAAAAAAAGTAGCCTCCAATTGTGGCTGCCGCGATGGCTAACGAATATTGAGCTGAACTGGCATAAGCCCATTCCTGTGGACGCGTGTAGGCCATCGCAATAAACGATAATAATCCTGTAAATGGAGCAAAAAACGCCATCGGAACTAGCACCACCATGATCACCAACAAAACAAATGCTCGCATATTAATTCAGGCTTAGGAACGAATCCTTTTGAAAAATTTTGATGTATCGGGGAATTATAAACTGAACAAGGAGCCTACCTGCTTATTATTACAGTTTCGAGAGAAGAAAACCAGGAAAGCAAGAGAGTTTATTTAATGCTTTCGAGCACTAAAATTCGCCAAATGTTCGGCAGTGCCTCCGCGTGCATTTACGACTCGCGCCACTACAAATAAATAATCAGAGAGGCGATTCAGATAAATCAGGCTCGCGCTATTTATTTCTTCGTTTTGTGAAAGCAGAACTATCAGCCGTTCAGCGCGACGTGCAACTGTACGGGCCAGATGTAAGAACGAAGCGGCCTGATTTCCGCCGGGTAAGATGAATTCTTTCAGTGGTTCCAGCTCTTCGAGTAATGAGTCAATCAGGCCTTCAATCTCTGTAATCATTTCTTCGCTGACGCGAGGAACCTGCGTCCCGGAAGGGCTGGCGAGGTCACATCCCAGGATAAAAAGATCATTTTGGATGGTCGCCAATTCCAGATCAATCTGTTCAAAAATCGGAGTTCGATCAAGCACGGAACGCGCTAATCCTAACACTGAATTTAGTTCGTCCACATCTCCAAAGGCAGAGACGCGCAGACTGGCCTTGCTGACGCGATCTCCGCTCACTAGCGAAGTTTCACCCGCATCGCCCGACTTAGTATAAACTTTAGTAATTCGCATTTATTCCTCTTTTATAAAAAGCTATGATGAGAGGCTGTCAAATACTGCATAATAATTAAATGTCATGACAGATGATAGCAATTTATCAGTAAGCATCTTAGCCGAGTCGGCGGAGCTTGAAAATAAATATTTGGATGTCTGACGGAGCAAAATAAATTCGGCTTGTTTTTGAGTTCAATATACATGAGTGAGCCAAAGCATCTTTTGCACGTATTTTCGACCTTTGGTGTGGGTGGACCTGAAGTTCGGAGCTGCAATTTAATCAATCATTTTGGAGATCGCTATCGCCATACAATTATCGCGATGGATGATAATTATGATTGCACATCGAAGCTACAACCTACAGCTTCGGTTGAGTTTTATCCCGTAGTGAACGATAAAGCCAGCCTGAGCAAAAACCTTAAAACCTTTGTTCGCGCGCTCAACAAGCTGAAGCCGGATTTGTTGTTGACTTATAATTTCGGAGCAATTGAATGGGGCGCTGCAAACGCCTGGGTGAATGAGATTCCGCATTTTCACTGGGAAGAAGGCTTCGGCCCGGAAGAGGTAACACGGCAATTCAAACGAAGAATATATGTCCGTAGAATTTTTCTGGCTCGCAGTAGAAAAATTGTTGCTGTGTCTCGGAGCCTTGAAAAAATTGCTCTGAAAGAATGGAAATTTTCACGGCAGAAAGTCGCTTATCTTCCAAACGGTGTAAACCTGCAAAAATTCTCTCGACCGCTCCGTGACCACGCTGATGAAATGGTCATTATTGGGACAGTTGCAAAGCTTCGCCCTGAAAAAAACATTGCACGGATGATTCGTTGTTTTGCAGCTGCTTCTCAAGATTTCAAAGCGAAATTAGTGATTGTGGGCGTTGGCGCTGAAGCTGAGGCTTTGCAGGCGCTGGTTGCTGAATTGAACATTTCATCGAAAGTTGAATTTACAGGGTATCAGAACGATCCCTCAGAATTCGTAAAATCATTCGACATCATGGCGATATCCTCTGATACCGAGCAGATGCCAATTGCCTTACTCGAAGCAATGGCGGCGGGCTGTCCGGTGATTGGAACTGACGTGGGAGACATCCGCGAGATGTTGGCAGAAAGTAATCGAAGCTTCCTCTGCGCTGCTTCTGATGAAGTTGCTTATGCGAATAACTTAAAAAGCTTGATGATCAATAAATCCCTGCGAAAATCAATCGGGGCAGATAATTTGGTACGCTGTGCGGACTATTTTGACGAGCAAGTCATGTTCGAAAAATACCAAAATCTCTATGACCTGAAGATGCTTTGAAATAATTGTTAAAGTTCAAAAAATGCAGAATTAAACCTATCCTCCAATTATTATGACCAGACATTTACTGCACGTTTTTCCTTCCTTTAATGCCGGTGGGATGGAAACCAGAACCAGCGATATTATTAATCATTTTGGGAATCGTTATCGGCATACGATCATCGCGCTCGATCGAAATCTGGCCTGCCGTGAAAAAATAAATCCAGCTCTGGATGTTAAGTATCTGGAAGTTCCCGATAATAAATCGAATTTGCTGGTGAACCTCAAAACTTTTGTCGGAACGCTGAGAAAAATTCGACCTGATCTGCTGCTGACATACAATTTCGGCAGCGTCGAATGGTCGCTGGCCAGCGCGATTGCAAATGTTTGTCCAGAGCTTCACTGGGAAGAAGGATTTACATCGGAGGAAGCGACGCAGCAATTAACTCGTCGAATTTATATTCGCCGTGTCTTTCTGGCACGAACGAAGAAAATTATTGTCGTTTCCCGGCAGATGCAAAAAATCGCAACTGATTCTTGGAAGTTTTCACCTGAAAAAGTTTTGTATCTTCCCAACGGCGTAGATTTAGTAAAATACTCAAACCTTGCTGAAAAAATACTACCCCCTGAATTAGCTGACGGAGTCGGATCGTTACTGATTGGAACCGTTGCCAGATTACGCCAGGAAAAAAATATTCCACGCCTGCTACGGGTCTTTCGTGAGGCGACAAAAGGGATAAATGCGAAACTCGTCATTGTAGGTAGCGGTGAAATGTATGATTCAATAATGCAAAATATTCAGGAATTGGAGCTAACGGAAAAAGTCATTATGACCGGGTATATTAATGATCCATCGGCGATTGTCAAAGCCCTGGACATCCTGGCGATTTCGTCAAATACCGAACAAATGCCGATTTCTGTGCTCGAAGCGATGGCCGCCGGAATTCCAATTACGGGAACAAATGTTGGTGATATAAAGGAGATGATTGCCCCAAGTAATGTGCCTTTTCTTTGTCAGACTGAAGATGAAAAAGGCTTTGTGAAAAATCTTTTGCAATTGATAAATGATGAGGCTCTGCGAAAAATTATTGGGCAGGACAATCTGGCTCGAAGTCAGGCGAATTTTGATAAGCAATTGATGTTTGATAATTATGAAAAACTGTATGAATTAAATATATAACCGAATATGTAGAGTTGCTCACTTCGATTAACTCGCGCGAATTCAGAGCGGCGTTATTTTTTTCGTCGTTCGGGGCGTCTGAACAACCGCGCTCATTTCAGGGGCGTTGCTGTGAAATTTTTAGTATTCTCGGATGACTGGGGCGAACATCCTTCCAGTTGTCAGCATTTATTTAAAATCCTCACTGATTTACATCCCACAATTTGGGTGAACACGGTCGGCTTACGTGTTCCCGGCTTTAATTTAAATGATGCGATCAAATCATTTCGTAAATTGTCAGCCATGTTGTCTACGCCTTCCGGGGATATTCAGAGCAATGAAAAATCCAAACCAATTGTTTGTGTGCCTCCGATGACGCCGTTTCATTCTCCGCAGTGGTTGGCGAAGTGGAATAACACTTCACTGAAAAAAAATGTCCTAAAAGAATTGTCTCAGCAGGGTTTTGATGAATTTACGATCATCACGACGACGCCCTCAGTTTGCGATGTTGTCTCGCAGCTAGGAGCCAGCAAAATAATTTATTATTGTGTGGATGATTTCAGTGAGTGGCCAGGGATGGAGAAGCGGGTAATTTTAGATTTAGAAAATAGATTGTTGCAGCACACGAATGCGGTCATTTGCACTTCGCAAAATCTCTACGAAAAATTTAAGAATAATCATCCAACCTATCTGCTTAAACACGGGGTGGATTTAGAGCTTTTTTCCAGTCCGGCATTTGCTGAACACCCGAGCCTGGCTGCGATTCCAGCCTCGCGTGTCGGTTATTTTGGCAACATTGATCAGCGGAGCGATTTTCAATTTCTTCAGAAACTGGCACTGGCTTTACCATATGTTTCGTTTGTCTTTACCGGGCCGGTACAGGCGAATATTTCAAACCTGAAAATGCATCCGAATATTTTCTTCACCGGGCCCATTCCGTATGAAGAACTCCCCAGCGTCGTCGAGGGCTGGGCAGCCTGTTTACTTCCTTATCATTTGAACGCATTGACGCGAAATATTAACCCACTTAAGCTGAAGGAATATTTGGCAACAGGGAAGCCGGTTATTTCGACCCCGCTCCCGGATGTTTGTGAATTGAACGAATTCGTAAAAATCATCGAAGCCCGTAATATTGCTGGATGGCGAGACGCGATTGATGAAGCAATCAGTGGGCAATGGGTTCCAGATCAAAAGGCAATTACTAAGTTTTTAACCAACGAAAGCTGGACGCGCAAAGCTGATATTTTTTTAAGGATTTGTCAGGTTATTTAATTTGAACAATGAAAATTCTTTCTCTGACAACTCTTTTCCCGACGAGTGTGCAACCAGTTCATGCAGTGTTTGTCTATAACCGATTAAGCCACATGGCCGCGCTTGCGGAAGTAAAAGTCATTGCGCCAATTCCATATTTTCCTTTGGAACGTTTACGCTCTGGTTATCTATATCGTTCACAGGTTCCAAAGCGAGATCGGATCGGCAACCTTGAGGTAATTTATCCCCGCTATTTATCAATCCCTGCCATCTTAAAGCCGCTGGATGGAATTTTTTTATTCTTGACGGCTTTGTTTTCAGTTTGGAAAATTCGGCAGAGTTATGACTTCGATATTCTGGATACGCACCTGGCCTTTCCTGATGGATTCGCTGGCGTTCTGCTTGGGAAAATTTTCAAAAAACCAGTGTCGGTTACCTTGCGGGGTCACGACATAAACGTGCTTCCTAGCAATGAATATCCAGTCCGAAAAAAAATGGTAGAGTTCTCAATTCAACGCGCAAATTTAGTGATTGGCGTTGCTGATGCTTTGCGTGCGAAAGCGGTTTCGCTGGGAACAGCGGAAGCACGAGCAATGACGATTTCAAATGGCGTTGATGTCTCTCGTTTTAAACCTGCTAACAAGTGTGAAGCGCGGAAGCGATTAAATCTTCCTCATAATCGACGTATTGTGCTGTCTGTTGGTCGTTTAGTTGAAAATAAAGGCTATCATTTAATTGTCGAAGCTCTCTCAATTTTACGCGAACAGGGAGCTGAAATTCCTTATCTGATAATTGTCGGCTCACCCGGAGATCAGCCCGGTTATGCGGCACTTCTCGACAACACAATTAATCAATTTCAACTGCATGATCATGTTTTACTCGCTGGTGCGCAGCTCAACGAAACATTGTCTGATTGGTATAATGCCGCTGACGTCTATTGCCTGGCGAGTCGCGTCGAAGGCTGGGCCAACGTTTTATTGGAGTCACTCGCCTGCGGCACTCCGGTAGTGGCGACGAATATCTGGGGAACTCCTGAAGTTATCATTAGTGATAGCTACGGCCTGCTTGTTGAGCGAAATAGTGAAGCGCTGGCATCAGGTATTTCGCAGGCGCTGGCACGTCCCTGGAACCGTGAAGAATTATCAACCTACGCCTCAGCGCAAACCTGGGAGCAAACAGCCCGCAAAGTTATCGAAGCCTTTCAGAAAATAATCTAAACATTCAAGCTGCTGGATGTTAGATGTTGGATGGTAGTTCCGAAACCCCACACCTAACACCTGAAACCTGTCACCTGACACCCTCAAAAATTGACAGCCAGTCTTTCACGTTGCTATAGTCCGCCCGAACAATAGGAGGCAATATGAGCATATATTTAGGTGTTGATTTAAGCTCCCGTCACATTCGTATGGGAACGGTTGACGAGGCTGGCAATTTACTGAATTTTCGTCGCGCTCCCCATCATCTTTCTCAGGGTCATTCAGGTCGCGTTTTAGCTGACAAGCTGCGTGCATTAGTCGCTGAATACATCACTGAACATAATCTTTCGCTGGACGGAATCGGCGTTGGATTTCCCGGTTTGGTCAATCACTCAACTCATCGCGTAGTCAGGATGCCGAACGCTCCCAGCCTTAACGAAATTGATTTATATTCGGAATTTACCGATCAATTTCAGGTGCCCATCGTGTTTGAAAATAATACGAACGCAGCCACAATTGCTGAGAAAAAACTTGGTGTCGCGCAAGGTGTAGAAGATTGGATTTATCTGCGCATCGGCTACGGCGTAGGCGCGGGTTTGGTATTGGATGGAAAATTGCGACGCGGAAAATCTGGCTTCGCCGGAGAAATCGGGCATTTGAATATTGATCCCGAGGGTTTGGATTGCGCCTGTGGCAGTCGTGGTTGTCTGGAGACAATTTGCTCAGCACCAAATATTGTTCGCCGCACGCACTCGCGGCTGGATCGTGACAAGACTTCTTCATTGGCTTTGTTTGAAAACCGCGATGAAGATTTCACGTATGACGACATCATCAAAGCCGCGTTGGACGGCGACGATCTGGCAATTTTAATGATGGAGCGTACCGGATATTTTGTTGGAATGGCCGTAGCAGATTTAATCAATGTCCTTAATCTTTCGATGGTTGTCATCGCCGGAAATTCCGCGGCGCGACCATTATTAGTTCCCGCGATTGCGAATGAAGCCAAGCGGCGTTCATTTCCTGATTCATTTGATGATTGCAAAATCGTAGCGGGAAAATTAGGCTCTGATGCCGGCGTGATTGGCGCGGCATTAATGGTTTGTTCGGAAATCCGCTAACCGTAATAATTCACCACACAAAAAATATGACTGACACAAATCATTCACTAACAACTCAAGGAAAGCTGCCAGGCTGGGCGGAAGATTTAGCCTTTAAATATCGTGCTGGTGAAGCCTCGCATTTCCTGTTGCATCACAACGTCTACGATTTATTTCGCTCGCGAAATGGATACGCTTCGTTATTGACTTTTTTGCAAAAGGAATTGCTCGGAGCCAAGCGCATTGTTGGATATAACCGCAGTGAAGGAATTACCTTCGATTCTGATGAAACAATGCGGCAATTCATCGCGCAACAACGCGTAGCCGATCCGCTGTTCAATCTTTCCTCCGCCACGCAGCTTCCCCGTGATCCGGCAAAAGCCTTGCCAATGATCGAACGTTTTTTGATGTTTGGGGACAAAGTTGCAGTCATCATTAATTTTTTCGATACGATTATTCCTGCCGGAGAAATGAGCTATTTATCCAGTGATGACCGCAATGCGCTGGTAGCTTTGCAACGCTGGATGACTAGCCCACGCCTGCTTGAATCTGATAATTTAGTTTTGCTGATTGCTGAAACAGTTTCAGATGTTCATCCGCGAATTCGGGAAAATTCGCGGCTTGCAAATATTCGGATTCCTTACCCAAATGAAGAAGAACGGCTGGTGTATTTATCCGAATCTCTCGCGGCCTACTCAATGAAAGTTGAGATGAGTAAAGAGCAATTAGCGGCGATGACTTCGGGATTAAATTTTATCCATTTGAGGTCTTTGATGCGCGGCGCTCAGCTCTCGACTGATGGCTTGACGTATGAAGATGTCCGCGCCAAGAAAAAAGAAATTATCGAATCAGAATGCGCCGGATTGGTTGAATTCATTACGCCAAAATTCGGTATGGATACCGTCGGCGGATTGAAAGCCGCGAAAGATTATTTGAGCGACATCGCCGAAGTCATCAAACAAGGCAACCGCGAAGAAGCTCCGATGGGCATATTATTTTCCGGGCCGGTCGGAACCGGAAAAACATTTTTAGCCGAATGCTTCGCTAAAGATTGCGGATTGAATGTCGTCGAATTTAAGAATTTCCGCGACAAATGGGTTGGCTCCACCGAATCAAATCTGGAAAAGATTTTGAATTTACTCCAATCACTTTCGCCCATCGTAGTCTTGATAGATGAAGCCGATGCCGCACTCGGAAACCGTGAAAGCGGAGGCGACTCCGGCGTAGATCAACGCGTCTTTTCGAAGATCGCCGCCGCCATGAGCAATACCGAAAATCGCGGACGAATTTTGTGGATACTGATGACTTCGCGACCGGATTTATTGCCGATTGATTTAAAACGGCAGGGAAGATGCGAAGAACATATTTCACTATTTTATCCCGAAGAAGAAGCTGACCGCTTGGAAATTGCCATTGCGATGGCACGGAAAAATAAGATTACGCATACGATTACGGATTGGACTCCGGTGACGAAAAGCCCGCTGCATTTATCCGGCGCAGACATCGAATCTATTTTGATTCGAACGCGCCGCGTCGCTCGTCTGGCGAATCATCCTGAAGTCACGAACGAAGATTTGAAAAGCGTCGCTGACGAATTCACGCCCGCCCGCGATGAAGTCGCTGTTGGTTATCAGGAATTAGTTGCCGCTCGCGAAGCGACTTCCAAAGCAATGTTACCAAAGAGATTTCAGAGTATGACGAGCGCTGAAATGACGGCGAAGATTGATGAGTTGCGGATGTTTGTATGAAGCAGGAATAGACCGCGGATTAGGCGGATTAAGCGGGTTTTCGCGGGTCTGAATTGATGAACCACGGAGGGCACGGAGGTTTTTGAGATGAGTAAATGTCCGACGAGCAAGCAGTCTGAGGCAGGTGGTCGCGCCTTTCTCCGTGTCCTTCGTGGTTCATCAATTCAGACCCGCGAAAACCCGCTTAATCCGCCTAATCCGCGGTCTATTTCTTAATAAAATTTATGCCCGAAGAAATTCAAATTCACATCAATCCCGATCAAGCTGGTTTTCGCATTGACGCTTTTCTAGCGCAGGAACTCCCGCACAAATCACGTTCATCCATCCAAAAAGTCATTACCGAAGGCGACTGCCTGGTCAATGACAAAGTCGTCAGATCAAGCTATAAATTGCGCCCCAACGACGACATTAAAATTGAGTTGCCGGATGTCATTCCGCTCCACGCCGATGCTGAAAATATTCCGATCAATATTGTCCACGAAGATGAAGAAATTATCGTCGTCAACAAGCCCGCCGGTCTCGTAGTCCATCCCGGAACCGGAATAAAATCCGGCACGCTCGCGAACGCGTTGGTTTACCATTTTCAGCAATTGAAATCATTGGATGCCATCCGCCCCGGCATCGTTCATCGCCTTGATGTCGGCACTTCAGGATTGATGGTGGTCGCAAAAACGGAAGCGGCGCAATTGACGCTGGCTTCTCAATTTGAACAACGCAAAGTTCGAAAAATTTACAAAGCTCTCGTGTACGGCGTGATGAACGACGAAGGGAAAATCGAAGCTCCCATCGGACGCGACCCGCGCAACCGCGTGAAGATGTCCGTCCGCCCCGAAGGGCAGGGCAGGTACGCGCTGACGTTCTATAAAACTGTGCAAAGATTTGAAGAATTCACGTTGCTGGATGTGCAAATAAAAACCGGACGGACGCACCAAATTCGCGTGCATTTGTCGAACTTGAAATTTCCCATTGTCGGCGATGTAGGCTACGACAGCGGTCGCGTCAAGTCGGTCAAGAATGCGCAATTAAGAAAAGCGATTCAGAATCTGAATCGCCCTTTTTTACATGCGGAACAGTTGAGTTTTACGCATCCCAATGGGAAGGTGATGGAATTTTTGGCTCCGATGGATGAAGCTTTGAAAAATTTTCTTGAAAATCTAATTCCTTAGAAACGCAAAGAATTTGAGTAATAATTTTAATGAGTTATTTGTCGCGTTTCATTAAATAATTTATGACGGAATTTACGTTGATTCCAATTCCAGCAAAATTAGGTTCGAGTAAGAGTGCATCAGTTAATGCGCCTCGTTTTCCTTTTTCCATCTCGCTTACAACTTGAAAGTTAGCTAATCTTTTCTTTTCCTCGATATCACTAAATAATCTTTCAATTACCGATACAACATCTCTTGGTGTTTTGCAGATTTTTTGCAAGGGAATTAACAGCATGCGGTCAGTATAGTCTTCATGTAAGGTTTTATACGTGCGAGTAAAATCATCTTTGAATAATTGAGGGTGACGAGTTGTGATTAATATTGCTGGCAGTATGTCATCGCCTGGTTGACCATTAATTTTGTGCCAAGATAAAACGTCATCATTAAAATGACTTCCTTCAAGACCCATCATAACAACGGAATTACCTTGGGAAGCAAGACTCGCCATTCTATGGAAATTCGTTCTAAGTGTATCTGCTATTGGTTCTGCCCATCCATAATCAAGTATGTAAATAAAATAGTCTCTCTCTGCGTAGAGAGGCAACTTTGCAAGAGAATGTATCATTAGTCCCATGTTCAAATCCTCGAAGTCATTGCGATTTAGAATTCTAAACTATGATACTTAGTTCTATCCTCGAAATCTACATAATTTATTTTACTTCTAATTACCTTTAAAATGACTCTCATCCGCCTCCGGCGAAGTAAAAATCCCACCTTTAACTTTCGGTGCAATCACGATTTTCCCTAACAAAATCTGCGAAATTCTTTTCGGCAAAAGATGTGTAGCCGCTTGTGCAATTCGTCCTGCGATATGCGCGATGTCGCCGCCGCCGTCCCAGTGTTCGCGGACTACATCAGCGGGAGTGCGCGTGAACATGCGCAACAATGTAAGTGCGACAAGATATAAATCGTCTACCTGACCGATGAACGGAATCACGTCGGGCAATAAATCTATTGGAGAAATCACATAGGCGATGGCTCCGATGAGAAAGGCTTTTTCCGCTGTCGGGACGCGGCTATCCTTCATCAAGCGGACGAGCAGCTTTAGTAAATTCGGGATCAATTGAATAATATTTTGCAAAAATCCGCGCGATTGCTTGCGCTCCATCCGCGTAGGTTTTTTGTCACGAAGTACGATTTGTTCAGAAGTTAGTTGTTCGAATTGATCTGCCATCAAATTTCCTCCAAATAATAGCTTGAACTAACGGTTCAAGCATTGCAAATCCGGTGAACTAACGGTTCACCGTACATTGATCAATTTGCTGATCGGTGACTTAGATGCTTAAATTATCACTTACGTTAGAATTTTGAAAAAATATTTTTTGAATTAGTTTTGTACAGGCTTTAGCCTGAAGCTGGCAGGCTAAAGCCCAATGAGGTTAAGTTAGGCTTCCAAACCCATAGACACAAGCGGGTCTATGGGTTAAAAGAACGTCATGGTCAAAAAAAGAACTGCGTATCATTGAACA
>JAYTCQ010000394.1:0-9401 GCA_043736395.1 Blastocatellia bacterium
TAGAAAGATTTGTCGTAAGGACTCAAATAAATTTCGTTGTCATAATCCACAATCGCTAACTTGACGAGTTGCAGCCAGCCTTGACGACCTAAAAGATTACGATGAACTTGCCTATCCGATGCAAAATAAACAAAAGTGTGAAAGGTGATCCCCAATGTTTGTAGCATTATTTCGTGCCCAAATGCAGTAAATTTTCCCGTCAGAGTCGCCATTGTTTTTTGGATTCCGCTCTCAATATCAATCTGAAGATATTCGCCAATTTCTCTTTCAAACAAGCAATATTGCGCACCTGTGTCAATTTTCGCCTCGGCAAGAAACTGCCGCTCACCACGACGTAAAATTGCTTCAATCATGATACCAGAATCTAAGGTTGAATATTGGTGGCGAATGTCAAAGTTGAGCTGAATGGCCATAATTGTTGCTGATTTAAAAACCCATATACGGAGCTGCCTTGCTGGATTCAGCACGAACCACTAGAGCGTCCGGTATTCCTTTTTTTTCAACCTCTGCCATCACATCTTTAAGTAACAATCCGTTACTAATCAAACGATCACTATCCAATGCTACCCATTGCCCAGCGAATTGATCTTTATTCCTGGCTAACCAAGCGTTTTCTTTTGAGCGATCTTTCGGAGTATATGTGCCAACGATACGCGGTTTGATTGGCAGCTCATCAGTGGAAGTTGAAATCACAGACCCGTTCAGCAATTGACGTAATTGCTCTTGCTGCTCAGGGCTTAAAGCACGAATTTCAGCAACCACTTTTTCGAGATTTAAATCAGCCATATATTTATTTCCCTTTCCTGAATTTCAAGAGAACAGAGGATCATAATCATAAAGAACAGTTCAAAAATATGTAATCAGAAATTGCTCAACAAAGGCTGTTAGACTACTTACGTCTGGTTGGGAGATTTTGCTCCAATCCGCATGCATAGCGCAATTCCTAATTTTTACCATTGTACCAAGAGAGTTCTTTAGCATTCCACCTACCAAGCCTTGTGATTTCAATGTATTGACGATCTCGGCTAAATCTTTGTCTTCTATGTGAAGTCCTTGTTTTTCTGCATATCGCTTGAGTGTATCTTCAAGGGCAGCAGAAGCTAGAACAGCGGCTACATCTTTACTTCCCTCTGCCAAGACGCGCTTGGCTAAGGCTACAAAATCTTGAAATATCTCCCCTGAAATAGCAGATTGTAAATTAAAGATGTATCCATTAGAAAAATCGTCTTGGGCGGCCTTTAGAATACCAATTGCATTCTTTACACAACTAGATTCGGGGAATCGTGAATAGAGTGAATTAAATTTTGTATAGTGATCGCTCGTTTCCCCAAATACTGTTTTCAGAATATGCAAACAATTAATACCCCATTGACTAGCCTTCTCACTATCGACTAGATCAAAAGGTGCTTTAAATAGCCCCACGCTAGTAGTTCCAGTATTTCTCGTAGCTAAAAGTTGAGAAGAGGTATTTACTAACTCTTCAAATCGTTTAGAGATTTTGAGGTCAATATTCATACAAAACTTACTTCAGCTTCGCCCCATTCGGAACATCTTCCAAAAATCCCGCCAACACAGGTTTTCCTTCATCACCCATCGAAGCCGCCAGGATCATGCCTTGTGATTCAAAGCCGCGTAATTTTCGTGGAGCTAAATTGGCTACGACGATGACTTTGCGTCCGATTAATTTTTCGGCTTCGTAGTATTGCGCGATTCCGGCGAGGACTTGGCGCGGTTCGGCTTCGCCTAAATCAATCGTGAACCGGAGCAATTTGTCGGCTTTCGGCACAGGCTCGGCGGTCAGAATTTGGCCTACGCGGAGTTCGACTTTGAGAAAATCTTCGATGCTGATGTAGGCGATTCCCTCTGGGGCGACTGGGGGAGCGGGGGACGTGTCGACAGGGGCGATAATGGTTTCGGGTTTAGTTTCCTGTGCGCGCGCTTCCTGGCTGGCGGCTTCTTCTTGTTTGATTTCGTTCATAACTTTTTGTTTATCCAATCGTGGGAAGACTCCTAGAATTTCTCCAATTTTTGTCCCGGATGTAAGTGGCGTCAGGGCTGTCGGAGCTATTTCTGCAACGTTGCCTGCTTCGCCTAATTGTTCCCAAATCGCTTGCGTAGCGGTTGGCAATACTGGTGCGAGCAGGACTGTAAAATTTCTCAAAGCATCCGCGGAAGTATTAAGCACAAGCGCTAATTCATCGCGGCGGGATTCGTCTTTGGCGATGTCCCACGGCTTCGCGTCGGAAATGAATTTGTCTACGACGGAAATGGCTTGCCACACGGATTCGAGTCCGCGCGAGAAATTGTATTCGTCAAATTCTTTATCGAATTGTTCAGTGGCATTTGCTACAGCGGATTTTACTTCGGCGGTGCGGGCTTGTAATTCTGCGTTTTCAGTTAAAGTTACAGCCGGAATTTCGCCTGCAAAAAAATTGCGAATCATCGTCAAGGTACGATTTGACAAATTACCTAAACCGCTCGCCAAATCAGCCGTCACGCGATCCAGCAACGCTTCGTAAGTGAAATCACCATCGTTCCCAAAACTCATTTCGCGCAAACAAAAATAGCGGACAGCATCCGGCTGAAAATGTTTGGCGAGCACGCTTAAATCAATGACGTTGCCATCGGTTTTGGACATCTTGCGTCCGCCTGACAACCACATTCCGTGCGCGAAACACGTCTGCGCAGGTTCAATGCCCGCAGCCAATAAAAACGCAGGCCAGTACACGGTATGAAAACGCAAAATATCTTTGCCGACTAATTGTAAATTTGCAGGCCAATATTTTTGAAAATTCGCATCGCCTTCAGCTTTGCCATAACCCATCGCCGTAATGTAATTCGACAGCGCATCAAACCAAACGTACATCGTATGTTCGGGATCATCAGGAACAGGAATGCCCCATTTTACAGATGTGCGGCTAACCGATAAATCTCTGAGGCCACCACTGACAAAGCTGATGACTTCGTTGCGGCGAACTTCAGGACGAATAAAATTTGGATTTTTTTCGTAGTATTCAAGCAAGCGATCTTGAAATGCCGAAAGCTTGAAAAAATAGCTTTCTTCTTTCTTAATAAAATCCAGCGGCGTCACTGTGTGCGTAGGGCAAACCAGCACACCTTCATTATTTTTTACAGCATCACTTTCGTTATAAAATTCGTTACAGCTTCCGCAATACCAGCCTTCGTAACTTCCTTTATAAATGTATCCGTTGTCGCGAACGCGTTGCCACAATTCGGCTACGCCTTGTTTGTGATCTTCGTCGGTGGTGCGAATCCATTGATTATTGCTGAAATTGTAATCAGCAAATGCGGTTTGGAATTCGTTGACGATATTGTCTACGTGCTGTTTGACGGGCAGTCCGGCTTTTTCTGCGGCGCGTTCAATGTTGATGCCGTGTTCATCTGTGCCGGTCAGAAAATATGTATCAAAACCGCGCTGACGTTTATACCGCGCGACTGTGTCGGCAATGATCGTCGTGTAAAGATGCCCCAAATGCGGGTGCGAATTGACGTAATAAATCGGTGTTGTAACGTAAAAAGTCTTGCTCATAATAGTCAAAAATACGGGTGCAACTTAAAGAGGCTATTCTTTCACGGCGATTAATAAAGCTCAAGTAGCAAATTTTGACGAAAAGAAATAGAACGCGGATGACGCGAATAAAGCTGAATTAGGCAGATTTTTATACAGAAGAAACTTGTATAAACTTCATACCAGTGGTCGCAAGCGGCGGAAATCTGGACAAATCAGCACTATCTGCTCTCCATTTCTTTTCGCGTCAAAAAGTTTCAGGTAAATTACCAAGCTTATGACAACCAACTCCCATGAACGACGCGCGATTATTTCACTTGTTTTTGCTGCGGCATTATTCAGCTTAGGCGGAGTGCTGATCAAGTTAGTTGACTTGCCAGCCTTTGCTGTAGCAGGTGGACGTAGCGCAATCGCCGCGATCATCATTTTGATTTATATCCGGCGTCCGAAATTTACCTGGTCGGCTACGCAAATTGGTTGCGCCGTAGCGTATGCCTGTACGGTGCTGACATTTGTCATAGCCAACAAAATGACGACTGCCGCGAATGCGATTTTGTTGCAGTACACCGCGCCAGTTTATATCGCTCTATTTGGAGCGTGGTTCATCGGTGAGCGCACACGTTTATTAGATTGGATTACTATCGTGCTGGTGCTGATGGGGATGGTTTTGTTTTTGTTGGACGGCCTAAGCGCGGGCAATTGGGCAGGTAATTTAGTTGCTCTCAGCAGTGCGGTTTTTTATGCGCTCTTAACTTTGCTGTTACGAAAACAGAAAAACGATTCACCGTTTGAATCTGTCTTGCTCGGGAATATTTTGACTGCGATTGTCGGCTTGCCAGCAATGATCGGGCACATGCCCAGCCGCAACAGCATCATTGGATTATTGTTGTTAGGCATCTTCCAGCTTGGCTTCGCGTACGTGCTTTTTGCGAATGCATCGCGTTATGTGACTGCGCTCGAAATGGTTCTGGTGACAGTAATTGAACCAATTCTCAATCCACTTTGGGTTGTTTTGATGATCGGCGAAAAGCCGTCAGTATTGGCAATGATCGGCGGCGTCATTGTTCTGGGAGCAGTTGTCGGAAGAGGACTTCTAAGCAGTCGAGGGCAAAACAAATCAGCCACAGTTAATGTTTAGGTTGGTACAAAATAAATTTCGGATTGTCATTGACCCACGCCGCCTGTAACCAATCCGGCGCCGTCTTCGGATCACCCAACGGAGCCAGCTCTTTTCTGGATTTTAATTCACGTTTGCCGATGGCGATGTAATCTACGGGATTTTTTTCCAGCCACAGTTTTAATTCATCTAGTGATTTCACCTGTGGGAGAAATACCCAGTTCTGATGAGCGATAAATGGCAGGTGAGGTTTACGGGCAACGATTTTCAAGCTGTTGGGAGCTGCATTTTGTGATGCAATAAAATTGGCAGCGGCAGGGATTTCAGTTGGATGATCGGCCAGAAACTCAGTAAAACTTTTTCTCGTCGCCAAAAATGCTGGAGTCCAAATAGCAATCATAAAAATTGCGCTGAAGACAAAGCGAACCACACCGGGATTAAAGGGTAAAAATTTCCGCTCACTAAAAAATTCTGCCAAGCGAATGATGAAGTACGAAGCTAAGCCAGCGTAACAAATCCCAATGTAAAAGAAATAACGCGCTTCCCAATGGTTTAATCCCATCAACAAAAAATATGCGATTATTGAGAGCAAAAACAATCGCACGGCTTTTGTTTTGCGATCTAAGATGGCTAAGATAAAACCTAAGATTCCGAAGAATCCTATCCAGCGACCAACTGATGGCTCCTGCCTTGATTGTGAAAAGACACTGAAAAGATTTTTAAAATAACGAGTGGCTGCCTGCTGAGGATTGAACGCAATCACTTCACTAAAAGAATGAAATTGCTCACCCATTTTTCGCGTGCCGTCCTGCGTGACTTCGCCGCCGACGAGTTCGGGATAGAAGAGCGTCGCCATATTTAAATAATTCGCGTTGTAAAAAGGCGAACCGTTATGCCGATAATTCGCAATCAGCCACGGCATCGCAGCAAGGAAAAATACGGCTAGAAAAATTGCCGCGAGGATCAGTCGCTCACGCCAAATTATTTCAAAAAAATTAAGAAATAGAATCGCAAAGACAAAACAGGCAACGAGAACTACACCATTGTAGCGCGTCAGGTACGTCACGCCTGTGAAAAAACCGGCGAGAATAATTCGCGGAAATAGTGAAAAATAGTTTCCTGTAAAAATGACAACTGAAGTCAGGAACAGCATCAGGAAAAATATGTCGGTGGTTGCCTGCAAAGAAAATTCAGGGAATTCAATGCCGACCAGCGTTAGCAAGGCCGCGCCTACGCCAGTCCATTCGCCAAATAATCGTTTGAATAAAACGAATGCCAGCCAGACGCACACCACCGCGCTCAAAATCGAAATCCATTTGCCTGCCACAAAAACATCGCCTGTGAGCTTTGTTACCGAAGACAAAAGGGCAGGGTAGCCGGGGCCTTGAAATTCATTAGCAGGGAATTGACCAGCAGAAAGCCGTGCGGCGTCCGGTGCATAGAGATGATAGAAATCTGTTTCGGTCGCGTAGGTTCCAAACGGATGTTGGCGAGAAAACCAAGCCAGAAAAGCAAAATAGACAAGGCAAATTATGACGGCAATGATTGCGGAATGCGAAGTGCGGAAGGTGGAATGCGGAGTTTGATAATTCATTAATTTTAAGAACAGGGAGTCTACAAATAATGCTTAAATTCCGCAATCCGCATTCCCAATTCCGCATTCGTTACAGATTTTTCTTTTTCATTTCGTCCATTATGTAATCCGAAGCCCGCCAGCTTAATGCCATAATTGTTAACGTGGGATTTTTGTGCGTCCCCGAAGCAAAAGCTGCCGCGTCCATGACAAATAAATTCTTAACATCCCACGATTGATTGAACTGATTGAGCACCGAAGTTTTTTTGTCGCTACCCATGTGAGCAGTTCCCATTTCGTGAATCGAATGTCCGGCAACATCCGGAGCTTTCGGCAAACGGACGTCTACCGCTTTTGCCGCCGCGAAAATTTCCTCATAGGTTTTCTTCACGTACTTGAACATATTCAGGTCGTTATCGTCCCATTTGTAATTAATTTTCAAAACAGGACTTCCCCACTTATCTTTGACGGCATTATCAATTTCGACAAATTTATTTGCGCTGGGCAACATTTCTCCGTGACATGCCAAAGAGACACGCGTACCTTGCCAGCGGCGAACTTCTTTCTTGAAATCAAGACCAAATCCTGCCGTACTTTTTGCGTTCTTATCAGGACGCGAACGTTGACGCACCGAAGGCTCAATTTGAAATCCGCGCAGGAAATCACGTTTTTCATTCGGACGAAAATATCCAAACCACGGGAAAATAATATGCGACCCGCCGATGCCGTCTCCGGCTTCACGTTCAGAAAAACTTAGATCAGGTAAGTAGCCTTGCGCCCCGACATCCAAATGTTCGATGAAGTTTTTGCCGATTTGACCGCTGGAATTCGCAATCCCTGAAAGCAACAACAGCCGCGTCGTTTCGAGCGTTCCACAACCAAGCACGACAACACGCGCTTTAATTTCTTTTTGCTCACCCGAAGCTTTATCAATGTAGGTGACTCCGCTGGCTAAGCCCTTGCTGTCAACATTCACTTTGGTTGCCATCGCATTCGGAATCAGCGTGAATGTCTTCGGGTATTTTTCAAGCAGCGGCATTACCTGACGGAAGGCGGAGTTATAAAACGACCACGTTTCGCAACCATCATCGCATCCGGCGCAGTAATGGCAGGAAGGAATATCTTTATCAAATAATTTCGTAATCGCAGGATTCGGGCGATAAGGTTTCGTCAGCATCGCACGGCGCACATGCATAGCGCGAATGCCTAATTTTTCTCCAGCTTTTTTCAGGAAATAATCGGGGCATTTTAGAGCTACAGGCGGTAAAAAATTGTCTGCATCAGGAAAATCAGGATGATTTTCTTTGGCTCCGCACACGCCCATGAAAATTTCAGCTTTGTCGTAGTACGGTGCAATGTCTTTGTAGGTAACAGGCCAATCCTTTCCAGCTCCATCACGGGAACGCATTTTAAAATCGTTCTCATTGAAACGATTGGCATAACGTCCCCAGAACATCGTGCGTCCACCGACATTGCGCGCGCGCATCCATTCGTACGGCGTTTCTTTTGGAGAGGTAAACGGTTCGTCAGGATTTGCATTTGGCGCGTACGGGTTTGGGCCAAAGGCATATTTCTTGCGCATCTCATCGCTGGGCGCTTCGCTTTTCAAGCCACGATGTTCGTCTTCATAAGGAAACGGATCGTGATAGGCAAAATCCATAAATGATTTACGCACCGGGCCGGCTTCCAGCATGACAACTTTCAGCCCGCCTTCCACTAAGACCTGCGCGGTAGTGCCTCCGGCGGCTCCTGATCCGATAATTAAAACATCGTATTCAGAAACTTGTTTTTGAATCGCAGGCGCGGCAGTCGCTTTTTTTGCAGGGGTAGATTTTTTCTTACGCTGGAACATCGTTTTATTAAACCTCAGTCAGAAATAGGGAAATCGTATTCATTCTAAAGATCAGTATACACGTTGTCCAGCAAGCGATGGAGCAGGGAATTCAAACAGAACAAATGATTGAAAAACCAATGGCAGCGTGATATACAAGCTGTGACGAACAACCTCTTGAAAATCAGGTGAATAACTCAAGGCGCGTTGGTGTAATTGGTTAACACGCCGCCCTCTCAAGGCGGAGAGTACGGGTTCGATCCCCGTACGCGCTACCAAGCATTTCTAAAATTTAACCCAATTGTCAGGAAGGCGGCGAAAGTCGCCTTTGGTTTTTCAACGAAGGAATTTAAAAGTGAGTAATTTATATTTAGTGACAGGCGGCGCAGGATTTATCGGTTCGCACATCGCAACAGCATTAATTCATCGCGGAGATCGCGTTCGGATTCTCGATAATTTATCTACGGGACATCGTCACAATCTGGCACATCTCGAAGGCAAAATTGAATTCATTGAAGGCAGTATTTGCGATGAAGAAATTACAAACAAAGCAATGGAAGGCGTTCACGTAGTTTTCCATGAAGCGGCGATTCCGTCGGTTCCGCGCTCAGTGGCGAATCCACGCGAAAGCCACGAAGCGAACGTTAATGGAACTTTCAATGTTTTGATGGCGGCCAAAGAAGCCGGAGTGAAACGATTGGTTTTTGCGGCTTCGAGTTCGGCGTATGGTGAAACGGAAACTTTGCCGAAGCACGAAGCAATGTATCCAAATCCGCTTTCACCCTACGCGGCGCACAAAGTTTTCGGCGAATTTTATTGTCAGGTTTTTTCGAAGGTTTATGGGTTGGAAACTGTTGCGCTCAGATATTTCAATGTCTTCGGCCCGCGTCAAGACCCGACGTCGCAATATTCTGGTGTGATTTCTAAATTCGTCACTTCATTGCTGGCAAATCAGGCTCCGGTGATTTTTGGCGATGGCGAACAATCGCGCGATTTCACTTACATTGACAATGTCGTGGACGCAAATCTTCGCGCTGCCGAAGCCGCTGATGCCAGTGGCAACGTAGTTAACGTCGGAGTCGGTGAACGAATTACTTTGAATGAATTACAGGCCGAATTACAAAAAATCCTGGGAACGAATTTGACAGTGAAATACGAAGCTCCGCGCGCCGGAGATGTTCGTCATTCGTTGGCCGAAATCTCAAAAACGGAACGCGTAATGGGGTACAAACCGATTGTTCCTTTTGCCGAAGGTTTGCGGCGTACAGTTGAATGGTACAAAGAAAGCGCGAAAAAGGCCGCCGCGTAAATTGAAAATGCAGAAGCCCGCACGCAGTAAGGGCGTCAGTCC